>NZ_JBNDHX010000019.1:0-48087 GCF_056755275.1 Leifsonia sp. HAY1-4F | reverse complement strand
TGTGGATCTTCACCCTGTGGCTGCACGCTCAGTACGGGCTCCGTGCGCGTCAGCCGTTGCGGTTCCTCTCCTACATCGAGCGTTCTCTCCAGTCCCGCGGCGCCCGGCACCGAACGGAGCTCGCCAGGCATCCGCTGATCGTCCGAGCGCAGGCCGACCTGCAGATCGCCGCCAACAAACCGCAATCCGCACGGGACACCCTCGCGACCGGCGACGACCTGGCGACAGCGGTTCCGCGCGCCCGGTACCTCTGCCTCGCCGGCCGGCCGGAACATGCAGCACACGTCACAGCCTCGGCCCTCGAGCATCCCTCGCTCACCGACCGGGACCAGCTGGAGCTGCTCATCGTCTCGATCTCCACAGCAACGAGACTGGGCCGCCAGACCCAGGCCCTGGAGCTCGTCGGCCGGGTGAACGAACTCGCCGAACGAATCGGAATCGCTCAACCGCTCGCCGGTCTGCCCTCCTGCGACCGCGCCGCACTCGAGCTCGAGGTCTCAGAACCCCCGATCTACCCCGACCGTCTCCGTGTCGTCGAGCTGACGCGGCGAGAACGGGAGTTGCTGAACGCGCTCGCCGTGTCCACCTCGAGAAAGGAGACGGCCGACCTGCTCTTCATCTCGATGAACACCATCAAGACCCAGCTCGCCTCCCTGTATCGCAAACTCGAGGCACGAACCCAGGAAGAGGCGGTCAGAAACGCTCAGGATTGGGGACTTCTGCCCGCGGATCAGCACCGCCAGACGCCGGAACCGGCGCGCACGGCCGATCCCCAGCCGTGACCGGCCTGCGCCCGGGATCAGACGACGATCCCGGGCGTGGCTCTGAACGCGTTGACGCTCCTATCGAGGACGACCTGGGCCTCGGTTCCCGAATCGAGGATTGTATTGCGGACCGATCCCGGATCCACCATGACGGCCGTGACCGCGAGGCCCTCCGACGACTCGGTCGCCAGCAGCGCATCCACCTGGGCCGCATAGGCGGAGTCGCTCGACTTCGCGTTGACGTCCAGTGCCACCACGTGGTTGCTGGAGACGAAGTTGCCGCTCCCTGCCCGCAGCCGGATGATGACCGGCGTCGCACCGGCCGGCCGGACCGTCTGCGCGTCGATGACCTCGGAGAAGTGGTTGCCGATGACGGAGTTGTTGCTGCCGCTGACGGAGAGAAGGCCGGAGAGGTCGTCCCGTCCGTTGCCGACCCCGAGGAACGGCGTCCACGGCTCATGGTCGCGCAGGAAATGGTTCGAGCCCACGAGGTTCTCCGAACTGTTCTCGGCGAGCACGACCATCCCCGGGTAGAACGAATGCAGCCGGTTGTTGGTGACGCTCGAGCGCGTCACCCCCGAGAGCTCGACGCTGCTCGCCCCGCGGGGGAAGACGTTGTTCGCCGTGATCAGGAGCCCGCCGTGATTCTCGGCATAGATGGAGTGACCCCTGAAGCCCGCTCCGATCAGGTTGTCGGTGATCTTCGACGCCTGGCCCCACCCGCGCAATTCGATGCAGCTTCCGCATTCCGCGATGAAGTTGTCGTGAATGGACAGCGCGTCCGCGTTGTAGATCGTGACGGCGTGCTCGAGGTAGACGAACCCCATGCCGTTGACGCGGAACGAGTCGTTCGCGCTCGCGACATGGATGCCCGTCTTGCCGTTGACGTAGGTGTTCTCCGGACGCATCCCCGAGCCCTCGGCGGTGAAGTGCAGGCCGTCGATGCAGAAGTTCGAGAACTCGACCGAGCTGATCCGCGGGCTCCCGCTCCGCTCGACGAGGAAGGCAGCGCCCGCGGGCTCGTCCTCGTCGCTCCCGGGGGGCAGGTCGACGAGGATCCGACTGCCCCCCGGCCACAGTTCATGCAGGCCGGCCCACTCCTCTTCGGGAACGTTGAACCGGATGCTCGACGACGTGAAGCCGTGACCCGAGCCCCGGATCGTGAGGAAGCTGATGTCGATCACCACTGGGGTGCGAAGGCGGTAGTCGCCGGGCGGAAGGTAGATCACCGCGCCCGGCTTTCCGCCCTTGTCCTCATCGGTTGCCGACTGCCGGGCCTTGATGTCAGCGATGATGCTGTTCATCACCTCGCCGACGTCCTGGGCCGGGTCACCGACGGGCCATGTCGTCACGTCGTAGTGGTTGGCGATTGACACGCGAATCCTTCCTTCAGGTGGTGGCTTGCCGATGGTCTTACGGGGTGGGGCGGAACCCGTAGCTGGTGGAGTTCGCCAGCAGTTGATCCTGGGTGCCGCTGTCGAAGACGTGCGAGTTGGTCGTCCCTGCGTCGAGGACCACAGTGTGGAGCGAGAGGTTGGAGATGATGTGGTTGGCGCCGATGTAGTTCTGGTCCCCATTCTTGACGCGGAAGACGGCCGCCGTGCCGCCGGCCGGTTTCACCTGATCGGGCGGGATGACCAGGGTGACGTGGTTGGCGGTGATGGTGTTTCCGTCGCCATTGACCTGGACCACTCCGAAGTCGTCGTCGAGGCCGTTGCCGATGCCGATGAACGGGCCGTACGTCTCGACTTGGCGCTCGAACACGTTGGAGCTGATCAGGTTCTCCTTGCAGTTGCCTTCCAGTGTGATGCTTCCGGGGTAGAAGGACTGGAGCCGGTTCGCCGAGATGTTGGACCGGAACGAGTTCTTGATGTGAACGGAGTCGATTCCCCGCGGGAAGATGTTGTTCCCCGTGACCAGCAGGCCGTTGCTGTTCTCGGCGAAGATCGAGAACCCGACCGGGCCGGCGCCGAGGTGGTTGTCGGAGATCTTGGACGCCTGGCTTCCGCCGACGATCATGATGCACGTCCCGCACTCTGCGAGGAAGTTCCCGGACACATCGAGCGCGTCCGGCCCCTGGATCAACAGCGCGTGCTCGAGATAGACCATCCCCATTCCGCGGACGCGGGCGGAGTCGTTGTCGGTCGCGAAGCGGATCCCCACCTTGCCGTTGCGGTACGAGTTCTGGTTGCTGCCGAACGAGACGCCGTCGAGGCAGAAGTTCTCGAACGCGACGGCGCTCAGGCGCGGGTTCCCGTTGCGGGAGACGATGAAGGCTTCCGCGTTGCCGTCGGTGTTCTCCACCTTGATGTGGCTGCCGCCGGGGTTGATCTCGTGCCAGCCGGTCGTATCCGAGTTGTACCGGATGGAGAGAGAGGTGAAGCCGTGACCGGAGCCCCGGATCGTCAGGAAGCTGACGTCGACGACGACGCGCGTCTTCAGCGAGTAGGTTCCCGGCGGAATGTAGATCACGGCTCCGGGCTTGTCGGCCGGGTCCGCCTGACGCTGCTTGATGTCGGCGATGATGCTGTTGATCACCGCTCCGATGTCGTACTGCGGGTCGACCGGTTGCCCGGGGGTCTTCCAATCGGTGACGTCGTACACGTTGGATTCCATCTGTATTCCTCTCGCTGGGTGGGGTAGCGCTATTACAGGAGGCCGACGGGGACCCGCCGGCGGGGCGCGGGCTGTGCGGCTTGCGCCGGTTGTGTCTCGGCCTGCGCCGGCTTCGCGCTGACATAGGTGAGCGCTGCGAGCGCTACCGAGGTCGCGGCGGTCTGAACGACGGCACGGCGGGTCGGTTGCAGCTTGTCGGTCATGGGCGTCCCTTCTTATCTGTGGTCTCGTGCGGAGTGGTCAGACGCGGATGCGGCCGCACTCGACGACCTATCGATGAGCGCCTCACCGACGACGAGCGCAGTGCGGCTCACGAGGGCATCCGCGCGTTCAGCACCTCGTCGCGATCCTGCGCCCGGATCTCCAAGCGTCCGTCCCGCCAGCCGATGGGCTGCGGGTCCGAGATCTCGCCGACCCAGTCCCCGTCGTCGTCGTTGTTCTGGAAGGCGAGGAGCTGCCACTGGCCGGTCCGGTCCTGCACGAGACGCCCCACATACAGGCGTTCATCGGTGATGCGGTAGGCGGCCTCGATGTCGAACGGCCCCGCCAGCGACGTGGTCGGGAAGGCCCAGATGCCCCCCGACAGCTCCCGGTCGCGACGATCGTGGGAGAGCTCGCTCGCCAGGCACGAGAACAGGCCGACTGGCCGTCCGTCGACCTGGACGGTCTGGACCACCTCGAGATGTCCGAAGCCCGCGCCCGGTTCCGACAGCGGTGGCCGGACGGTCCAGGTGGTCAGATCGGGCGAGGTGGCATGGCCGACGACGCCGCGGCCGTCGGGATCCCCGTGGTTCGCTCGAGCGGTGACCAGCATGTGCCAGACACCGCCGTCGCGGAACACCCACGGGTCGCGCCAGGCCTGGTCCGGCCACTTCCGCGTCCGCTCGGTCTCGTACCAGCGCTCGTCCGGTTCGAGGATCTGGCGGCCGGGTTCCCGTCGCCAGGTGAACAGGTCGTCGGAGACGACGGAGCTGATTCGCTGGTTGAGCCCGCCCTCCGCCCGGCTGACAGCGGTGTAGAACATCCGCCACATCCCGTCGTCGTCGCGGACCACCGACCCGGTCCACGTCGCGAGGTCGTCGAACGCCGGCGAGTCGTCGGGGATGACCGCGTCGGCATGTTCTGTCCACGTTCTGAGATCCGTGGAGGTCGCGTGCCCGATGGTGGCACGCCAATGGCGCCGGTCGGGGTCGAGGAGGGCCCGGGGTGCCTTCAGGAAGAACAGGTGGTATCGGTCGCCGTCGTCGGCGATCCAGAAGTCCCACACCCAGGAGGCGGCGAGGCGAAGCATCTACGTACCTTTCAGTTGGCAGGTGGTCTTGCGACTGAGCCTCGTGTGACGAGCGGACAATCGAGAAGTGTCGGTCGGTCGGCGAGAAGCTTGTATTCGGCTTCGCCGTGGATCAGGTGGACGAGGGTCTCGACGGCCCAGGCGCCCATTTCGTAGTGGGGGAGCGCCACGGTGGTCAGGCCGGGGAACAGGTTCGCGGCGATGAGCTCCTGGTTGTCGAACCCGACGATCGAGAGGTCGCCGGGAATGCTCAGGCCCAACTCCTGGGCCGCCCGGTAGGCGCCCATCGCCATCCGGTCGTTGTAGCAGAACAGGGCGGTCGGCCGGTCGTTCCGGGAAAGGATCTCCCGAGCGAGCTCGTATCCGGGGAGCGTTTCGGATACTGCGTACGCCACGAGGGTTTCGTCGAACGGGATGTCGTGCTCGTGCAGCACCTGCTTGTAGCCGGCGAGACGTCCGTGGGTGGCCGGCACGTCGTCGTCGTTGTTGAGGAAGCCGATGCGGGTGTGACCGGCTGTGACGAGGTGGGTGACGGCGGCGACGGCGCCGCTCACCTCGTCCGGGACCACCGCCGGGACGATGCCGTCCCGGTCGGTGGAGTCGATCAGGACGGCCGGGAGGCCCTGCAGGTCCGGGAGCGAGACCTGGCGGTGATACATCGTCGCGTAGAGGACGGCGTCCACCTGCCGGTCGATCAGCGCCTGGACATCGTCCCGATGCGCGTTGCCACCGGAATCGCGTTCGGTGTTGATGATGACGAGGGTGAGATCGTGTTCGCGCGCCGCGTTCTGGGCGCCGAGGATGATCCTGCCCGCGTGCGGGGTGGTCGCGATGTCCTCGCTCAGCAGACCGATCAGGCCGGACCGGTTGGTCCGCAGCGCCTGCGCCATCCGGTTCGGTCCGTAGCCGAGCGATTTCGCGGCCTGGCGGACACGCGCTCGGGTGTCATCGGCGACGCGCGTGTGCGGGGTGTCGTTCAGGACGTGCGACACCGTCGTGACCGACACCCCGGCGAGCCGGGCGACGTCGCGGATGCCGGCGCTTCTCACTGCCACAATTCTTCCCCTGCCTTCTCGATGTCTGGGATCGCTCGTCTCGGAGCCTCCGGTGAGGGTGCCCGGGTCACCCCTTGACCGCACCGAGGGTGAGCCCTGCGACGATGTGCCGCTGCAGAACGATGGCGAGCACGATGACCGGCACCGAGTACAGCACGGCGAGCGAGGTCATCGTTCCCCAGTCCAGTCCGAACTGACTCTGGAAATTGGCGATCTGCAACGGTGTCGTGACCGCTCGGACGGAGGTCAGCAGGAGCGCGAAGATGAAGTCGTTCCACGAGGCCAGGAAGGCGAAGATCGCCGTCACCGCGACACCTCCTCGGGTGATCGGGATGACCACCCGCCAGAGCGCGCCGAGCCGGCTGCTGCCGTCCACCCGCGCCGACTCCTCCAGCTCGTCCGGCACCGCTTCGAAGAAGCTGGCCATCAGCCAGATGGACAAGGGCAGCGAGATGGTCGTCTGGGCGATGGCCAGCGCGAACGAGGTGTCCGACAGGCCCAGGCTGTGGAAGATGGTGATGAGCGGTGCGCCCACCACGATCGCCGGCACCATCCTCATGATCAACGCGAGCAGGATGAACACCCGGCCGAGCCGCGTCCGGTACCGGGTCACTGCGTAGGCGGCGGGCACAGCCAGGATCAACGAGAGGACGGTGCTCATCACCGCTGTCTGGAGGCTGTTCACGAACGACTGCGGCACGCCCTGCGTGCTCAGGGCGGTGATGTAGTTCTGAACGGTCCAGGTGGAGGGCAGGATCGTCGGCGGAATCGCATTCGTCTCGATCGGCGTCTTGAACGACGTGAAGAGCATGTAGACGAAGGGGAAGGCGTAGAGGACCACGAGCACGGCGAGCGCGGTCCAGAGGATGGAGCGCGTGCTCGCGCGTCGTGTCTCGAGTCCGTTCATCAGTTGTCACTCCCTGGCCGCCAGATGGTGAGGACCGCGACGATCGCGACGACCATCATCGCGATCAGATAGATGGTGCCCATGGCGCTGGCGAGCCCCGGGTTCCCGTTGGCGATCTGCGTGTTGTAGACGAGCAGTGAGAGCACGTTCGTCGAGTTCTGCGGACCGCCATTGGTCTGAACGACGATCACGTCGAAGGCGCGCGCCGCGTCCACTCCTCGAACGATCAGGGCGACCGCGATCACCGGCCGCAGAAGCGGGAGGATGATCCGGAACAGCAGCGTCGGATACCGGGCTCCGTCGATCCGGGCGGCCTCCAGGATCTCTCCGGGCACGTTCTGCAACCCGGCGAACAGGACGAGCGAGATGAAGGAGGTGGTGAGCCAGATGTCCGGCAGCGCGACGGAGAACAATGCGATGTTCGGATCGCTCAGCCACGGGATCTGGTTGGGGGACGAGGTGATGTGCGCTTCGAAGAGCAGCTGGTTGACGATCCCCGAGTTGTCGATGAGCAGGAACCGCCAGAGCAGACCGGCGACGATCGGCGCGATCATCAGCGGGTACAGGAAGATCGTGCGGAAGATGCGGGAGCGGTCGCCGAGTCCGCTGAACAGCAGCGCGACGGTGAGCCCGAGCACGAACTCCATGGTGACGACGATGACGGTGTACGCGATGGTGCGCAGCGCCGAGTTGCCGAAGTCGGCCGAGGTGAGGGCCTGCACATAGTTGGCGAATCCGACGAACTTGTGCGGGCTGCCGGCGATGGGGTTGTAGCGGAAGAAGCTGTTCCCGATGAACTGGGCCAGCGGCCACGCCACGAAGGCGGCGAGGAAGAGCCCGGCGGGCAGCATCATCAGCGCTGCGAACCGGCGGTCGGTCAGCCGGAACCGCTTCCGGCGCCGGCTGGGCGTGTTGTGCGGGCCGAGAGCGGCCGGCCGGGTGGCCGGCCGCTCAGGAACTGTGGTCGTCATGGCTACTGCTGGACGATCTGGTCGATCTGGGATGCTGCGGACTTGAGAAGCGACGCATTGTCCGCGCCCGGCTGGACCGACTTCTGGATCATCGGGATCAGCACGTTGTTGACGATGTTCTGCCAGTTGCCGTTCGCGGGACGGGCGATCGTCGCCGGCGCGGAGAGCGTGGCGATCATCGGTCCGTACGCGTCGTAGCCGGGCTTGTTCTGGTACTGCTTCAGCGCGGAGATCCGGGCCACAAGACCGAGCGAGGTGGTCGCGCTCAGGGCGTTGTGGTCGTAGGCGAACTTCACGAACGCCGTCGAGGCCGCCTGGTGCGCACCCTCCTTCGGGATGCTCAGGTAGAACGGCCCGGGAACACCGGCGATTCCTGCAGGACCGCCGATCATGGGCGCGACGGCCGTCTTGCCGTACACGGGCGACGTGGTCGGGATCTGCCGGAACGCATGCGCCCAGAAGAGCATCATGGCCGACTTGCCCTGGTTGTACGAGTTCTGCGCCGCATTCCAGTCGGCCGCTGCGACACCGGGCGGGGCGAACTTCGCCAGGCTGGTGTAGTAGTTCAACGCCTTGAGGCTGGCTGCGTCACCGAGGGTCGACTTGGTTCCGGCGGCGTTCAGAACCATGTTCTTCTCGCCCGCCTGGGACAAGACCGCCAGGTACTGCGTCTCTTCCGCTCCGGGGAGGGGTGCGCCGTACATCCCGTTCTTCGTGAAGAACTCCGCGGCATCCGTGTACTGCTGCCACGTGGTCGGCGCCTTGAGGTCGTACCCGTACTTGGCCTTGAACGCCGCCTGGTTGGCCGGATCGTTGAAGAGGTCGGTGCGGTAGTACAGGATCTCCGAGTTGGCGAACGCCGGCATGCCGACATAGTTGTCGCCGACCTTGGCCTCCTGCACGACGGACGGGAAGTTGTCCGCCTTGACGGCCGAGGTGTACATACTGTTCAGCGGCTGGAGGCCCGCGGCGAAGGCGGGCAGCCAGACGGCGTCGAGCGCGGCGACGTCGAACGAGACGCTCCCGGTCGACAATTCGCTGTTCACGCGGTTGTAGAGACCGTTGTACGGCAGCTCGACGAAGTTGACTTTGACGCCGGTCGTCTTGGTGTACAGGTCGGCGATGGGCTGGAGCTCCCCATGGCCGCCGGCTTCGACGAGGACGCTGATGGACTTGACGGACGTGGCGCTGTCACCGCTGGTGCCGGGGGAGCATGCGGTGAGGGCAAGGAGAGAGGCGGCGGCGACTGCTGCGACCGCGACCGTCCTGGTGCGGGGGAGACGCACGCGACGGCGACCCGTCGTACTTGTGCGAAGCATCTTTACTCCGATTCATTCGGGGCGCGGCCGGGGCTCGCGCAATGTGTTAGCGAAGTGATCGCGGAAACGTTTTGGCAAAACGTCTTGGCGTAAATGTACTTTCCTCGATTTCACCCCGTCAACCGCCAAAAAGCGCCAAAATACGCCAAAATTTTTGGCCCCGCTTCGTCGAGAGTTTGCCTTGGGTGAAGTTTCGGGGTGAAACCCGCCCGACCACCCCATGAGTGTCTTGAGCTTCGCTATTGATGAGGAGTGTCCTGCCATCTCGCTCCGCTATCGGGCGCTATGTCGGGCGTTACCGAGGGGTCGTAACATGCGTCGAAATCGCACCGCAACATCATCCGCCAAGCACCGGGGTCCGCGTGGTCTGCTGGCCCTGCTCCGCGGAATGCTCTGGCATTCGGGTCGTCCGACGGCAGGGTTCCGGTGGGTGTCGGCCGGCTTGGCGATCGTCACCGGCGTCATGGCGTTGTCGGTTGCGGGTGTGGCGTATGCGGCACCAAGCGCTGCGGTGCATGAGCTCACGGCGAACTGGCTGAATCCGCCGGCGTCCGTGGCCTCTGGTGATGTGGTGACCTCCGAGTGGCACATCAGCACCAACGACGCGAACAATCCGCAAGAGAACAACCCCGTCGACAATGTCCGGGTCACTCTGGTCGCGACGAACGGCGTGTTCGCAAGCATCCCCACCATCTGCAAGACGAGCGGTGTCACTCCGGTGTCGTCGATTTCTGCCGATGGCACCACCCTGGTCTGCAATCTGGGGACGATCACGGAGGGCACCTCCACGGTCGTCGACGCGCCGATCCGCGCGAAGGGCGCGAACGGGGCGCTACTGTCCGCTACGGGAAGCGTCACCTCGGACTCCGCCGTTGCACCGGTGTCGACGTCCGCGCCGCTGCCGGGTGTCCCGATCACGACCACGCACGGCATGGACCTGCGGTTGGCGTCCGCACCGGCCACCGCCCAGCAGGGCATCCTGAGCAACGGAGGCCGGCCCACCCTGCTGATGGACTTCTCTCTCGTCCTCGCCCCCGGAAGCGTCCCGGGACCCGCCAACTATTCGTTCCCCGTCACGATCACTTCACCTGCCGGCACGGCAGGGATGACCGTCGATGGCTGCGCACCGCTGGGCGTTGCAGCTCAGGCCGCCTCTCAACCGTATTCAGACCCGGCACAGTCCAACAGGGACACCTTCCCGGGCTGCACGGTATCGGGCTCCGGCGCCAATTACACGGTCAACCTCACCGGCATCGACTACACCCTGGTGCACACCCCGACCCTGGACAGCCTGGGCAACCCTCTCCCGGTCGGCAGCTACGTCGCGTCGGGAACAGTAGCGTTCAGCTTCCCCGGTCCGGCCGTCGGTACTTCTTACACCTTCACGGCGTCACCGCCGAACTTCACCTTCTCCGACGGGGTGGTCGCTGCGGACAACAATGCCGCCGACGACTCGTCCATCGCGACAATCACTCCGTCGGGCGGTCTGGCGACGACGTGGCACTCGCCTGGCCGGAACAACTGGGACGACAAGCTTTTCGTCAGCCCAGGCCAGACAGACACGGCGACGTCGCCGTTAGCCGCGTGCTTCACCCAATTGTGTTCGGACGCGAATACGTCATTGTGGGCGGGTTACACCGGGCCTGGCGGCGCAGACACTGCTGGTGTTTGCACGTTGTACTCGGATCCGTCGGTGTTCCTCCCGAAAGCCGTCCAAGCAGTTGCGTCGAGTAATGGTGCCCTAACCCCCTCACCTATTCCGTCGGTGCACCTGTGGTATTCCACTCAGGCGTTCAATACGAAGACCGAAACCTGTGGTGAGCCGGTGAACTCAGGGACTTGGCTGCCTGTTACCGACCCCAACAATCTGCCGGCTGGTGTCACAGGCCTGAAGATGACCTGGGACCCCTCGGTTTCACGCGAGCCTGGCCACCAACTGTTGGTCTCCGGCGACATCTCCCCGACCGCACCCGCCGGCGCTGAGAACTGGGAGGTCATTGCCGCCAACAGTCCGGCACGCCCGAACTGGTTCAATGACAGCGATAGCCCGCTGATGGTGCCTGTTACGCCGACATTGTGGAGCACGTACGCGCCGGCAACCAACGGCTACCGGGACGTGATGCGGGTTGTCACGCAAACCGGGACGATCACGAAGACGACGCCGGACACGACGGCGACTCCGGGCTCCCCGGTGCCGTACACGATTCAGGTGTCCGCGCAGGCATCGAGCACGACTCCGCCGCCGCCGACGACGATCACAGTCGTGGATACGCTTCCGGCGGGGATGAGCTACGTGGCCGGTTCCGGGTCGCCGGCACCGTCGTCGGTGTCGGGTCAGACGGTGACCTGGGTTCTTCCGAACTCGACGGCGAACATCCAGTATCCGATCACTTACCAGGCGGTCCTCGCAGCGAACAACGGCTTGGCGCCGGGGACGGCGTTGACGAACTCGGCCGAAGTGCAGGTGCCCGGTGATGTGCGCCCGGCCGGTGCACGCACCGCGACGGCATCGGTCGTGACGGCGAGCAGCGCATCCACGCAGCTCGGCAAGTCCGTCGAGTCGAACACGCTCTCCTTCTACGGCGACTCCTCGGCGTGGGATCTGACGGTCAACTCGTTCGACCCGGTCACGAACCCGTTCACGGACACCATCGACATCCTTCCCGCATCGACGGATGGCCGCGGCACGAACATCGACGGCACCTACACGGTGACCGGTGTCACCGCACCCGCCGGGTCGACGGTGTATTACAGCACCGCGAGCGTGGGGTCGTTGAGCAACGACCCGAGAAGCGCGTCCAACGGTGGAACACCGGGAAGCGTGTCGGGGAACACCGTGGGGTGGACCACGGTGAAGCCGGCCAAACCGACGGCGGTACGCGTGATCGGGCCGGCGCTGGCGCCGGGTGCGACGCAGAACATCCGGATCGCCTTCACCACTCCCGCCGGCACCAGTTGCACCTCGCCGGCGTCGACGGACAACAAGCCCGGTCAGCTGCTGGTGAACTCGGCGCTGAGCATCGCCGGGCACACCGCCCTGCCGATGCTGTCGTCGGCGACCACGACGATCGGCGACTGCTACGCCCTCGATCTGAAGAAGTACGTGCTGGCCAAGGGTGGTGACCCCGTTCCGGCCGACCCGGCCAGCAACCCGTCATGGTTGGACGCGAACACGGTCGCCGGGTACGCCCAGTACGCCGCGGGCGACACCGTCCCGTTCGAAGTGATCGCCACGAACAAGGGCACGGGTGCGCTGACGAACGTCAGCGTGTCCGACCCGCAAGCTCCGAGCTGTGGCGGCACCATTGCGACTCTCGCTGCGGGGGCGAACCAGGTCTTCAGCTGCCAGCTGACCGCGACCGTCGGCACGACGGTGAACACCGCTTCCGCTTCCATCACGCCTCCCACCGGGCCGGCTCTGAACGTGAGCGACCCGGCCGGCTTCGTGGTTCCGGCACCGTACGCGGTCACGAAGACCTCGGATGCGGGAGCGACGGTCACTCCGGGGACGGTCGTCCACTACACGGTGACGGTGACGGAGCCCGCGACCAGTGCTGCGCCCGCGACGAATCCGTCGATCAGCGACGACCTCTCGGGTGTGCTGGATGACGCAACCTACAACGGTGACGCGGTGGCGACCGGTGGGAGCGTGTCGGTGACCGGTGGCACCCTGGCCTGGTCGGCGGCAACGCTGGTGCCGGGACAGATCATCACAATCACTTATTCGGTGACAGTGAAGAACCCGGACACCGGTGACAACGTGCTCGCGAACGCCGTCGTCACGCCGCCCGGTGTCAGCAACTGTCCGGCCGGTGGGAGTGATCCTGCCTGTGCGGTGACGGTCAGGAACAGTGGATCCGCCGTCACCTGTCAGAGCAACGGGTCCATCTTCAACACCGGATTCAACGCTGCCACCGGCGGAACACTGCCCGACAACTCGAAAGATTCCAAGTGGACGGTCGCTGGACCGTTCACTGCCGGCGCCTCGGGATCTCTGCCGCCCGGGAATGCGTCGTTCGCGCCGGCCAACGTCGGGAACCTCCAGCCGCAGCCCGCAGGTTGGTACACGCCACCAGGCGGCAACGCGCAATGGATTTCGCAGCAAACCATTGCCAACCCGTCCAGCGGTCAAGGCGATTGGTTCTACAAGTACACGTTCACCCTTGACCCGACGGTGAACCCGTCAGCGTTCAGCCTGGCCATGAACTTCATGGCAGACAACGCCGTCGAGCACGTCTGGGTGAATGGCGTCGACCAGAACGGACAGACGACTGGCCTCCCGTCGTCCGGGGCACAGAACCCGTACAACTTCCCGGGTTTCGGCAACGGAACACAGGCGAAGGCCACGCTGAATCACAACTGGCAGGCCGGCACCAACACGATCATCGTTTCCATTGCCAGCAACCCGGCGGAAGAGGGATTCCTCGCGCAATTCACGACAACCAGTGTGTGTCCGGCGCCGGCGATCACTCTCCAGAAGTCGGCGACACCGGCCACGATCAGCGCAGCCGGACAGACTGTCACCTATTCGTTCCTGGTGAAGAACACCGGCAACGTTCCCCTGACGAACGTGACGGTGACGGACGCTGCGTTCAGCGGCACCGGCCCGCTGCCGGTGATCACCTGCCCGCCCGGGGCGGCATCCCTTGCTCCAGGCGCCACCGTGACCTGTACGGCCACCTACCAGCCGACGCAAGCGGACCTCGACGCCGGACAGATCACCAACACGGCGACCGCGACCGGCACCCCGCCCAGCGGCCCCGCCCCGGTGTCCCCACCGTCGTCGGCCGCCGTGACGGCGACGCCGGCGCCGGCGATCAGCGTGGTGAAGTCCGCATCCCCGGCTGATGCCGGACACTTCACCGTCGGCCAGGTGATCACGTACTCGTTCGTGGTCACGAACACGGGCAACGTCACTCTGACCAACGTGCAACCGGTCGAGGGCGCGTTCACCGGCTCCGGCACGCTGTCCCTGGCGGTGTGTCCGGCAGGTGCTGCGTCGTTGGCGCCAGGCGCGCAGGTGACCTGCACCGCGACCTACACGATCACTCAGGCGGACGTGGATGCCGGGCAGATCACCAACGATGTGACTGCGACCGGTAACCCGCCCTCGGGGCCGCCGGTGGTGTCGCCGCCGTCGAAGGTGACGATCCCCGCACCGGATAATCCGGCGATCACGGTGGTGAAGTCGGCTACCCCGGCGACGATCACCGCCGCCGGTCAGACGGTGACGTATTCGTTCCTGGTGACCAACAGCGGCAACGTGACTTTGACGAACCCGACGGTGACCGAGACCGCGTTCAGCGGGACCGGGACCGCGCCTGTTCCGTCGTGCCCGCCGGCGACTCTGCTGCCCGGTGCCCAGCTGACGTGCACCGCGACCTATGTGGCGACCCAGGCGGATGTGGATGCTGGACTCGTCACGAACACCGCCACTGCGACGGGGACTCCGCCGTCGGGTCCGCCCGTGGCCTCGCCGCCGTCGAGTGCGACGGTGACCGCGACCCTGACCCCCGGGATCAGCGTGGTGAAGACGGCGAACCCGTCCACGGTGGGGAAGGTGGGTGACACGGTCGCCTACTCGTTCCTGGTGACGAACACGGGCAACACGACGCTGACGAACGTGACGGTGAACGAGGGAGCGTTCTCGGGTACCGGGACGTTGTCTGCGGTGACGTGCCCGGCTGGTGCGGCGTCGTTGGCGCCGGGTGCGTCCGTCACGTGCACGGCCTCCTATACGTTCACGCAGGCGGATGTGGATGCAGGCAAGGTGACGAACACCGCAACCGCGACCGGTAACCCGCCCTCGGGTCCGCCGCCGATCTCGCCGCCGTCGACCACGACGGTGACCGCGACCCCGGCTCCCGGGATCAGTGTGGTGAAGTCGGCGACCCCGTCGACGGTCGGGAAGGTGGGTGACACGGTCGCCTACTCGTTCCTGGTCACCAACACGGGCAACACCACCCTGTCGAACGTGACCGTCAACGAGGGGGCCTTCTCCGGGACCGGGACGCTGTCTCCGGTCACGTGTCCTGCGGGTGCTGCATCGTTGGCGCCGAGCGCGTCGGTGACCTGCACCGCCCCGTACACGTTCACGCAGGCGGATGTGGATGCCGGCAAGGTGACGAACACGGCCACCGCGACGGGTAACCCGCCCTCGGGTCCGCCGGTGGTGTCGACCCCGTCGACCGCGACGGTGACGGTGCCCCCGGCTCCGGGGATCAGTGTGGTGAAGTCGGCGACCCCGTCGGATGCTGCCAGCTACACGGTGGGCCGGGTTATCACCTACTCGTTCGTCGCAACGAACACCGGGAACACCACGCTGACGAATGTGACGATCGACGAGGGCGCGTTCAGCGGGTCGGGGACGTTGTCTGCGGCGGTGTGTCCGGCGGGTGCGGCGTCGTTGGCGCCCGGTGCGCAGGTGACCTGCACGGCCACCTACACGCTGACGCAAGCGGATGTGGATGCCGGGTCCATTACGAACGCCGCAACGTCGACGGGTAATCCGCCCTCGGGGCCGCCGGTGGTGTCGCCGCCGTCGAAGGTGACTATTCCGGCGCCGGATGACCCGGCGATCACGGTGCTGAAGACGGCGAGCACGCAGTCGGTCACGACGGTGGGGCAGGTGATCGGGTACTCGTTCCTGGTGACCAACACCGGCAATGTGACACTGACCGATGCGAAGCCGGTCGAGGGTTCCTTCTCCGGGACCGGTCAGCTCTCCGCGGTGAGCTGCCCGGCGGGTGCCGCCTCGCTGGTGCCGGGTGCGTCCGTGACGTGCACCGCCACGTACACGGTCACTGCTGCCGATGTCAGTTCCGGGAAGAAGCTCTCGAACACCGCTACCGCCACGGGAACACCCCCGTCCGGTGACCCGGTGGTGTCCGACCCGTCGGTGGTGACCGTGGTCACTCCGACCCCACCGACCCCGTCGGCGGGTGCGCTGCCGGACACCGGATCGGTGCTGAGCAATTGGATCATCTTCGGCGCTCCGACGTTGCTGCTGCTCGGGTTGGCGGCAGTCTTCATCGATCGCCGTCGTCGCCGCCGGGTGTAATCCGGACGCCTCGCGGCACCTGTGGGGAGGGACCCGTCCCATTCCGGATCCCTCCCCACCCCAGACCCAATCGACCAACAACCTCTGAATCGTTCACTGGAGAGTTCTATGTTCGCCGCCCCTCAACGACTCTCGATCGCCGCGGCCGCCGCGGTTGCCGTGGCAGCGACCCTGATCTTCACCGGGTGCAGCACGGCGAAACCGCCGGTTACCCACTCCCCGACACCGGCTGCCGCTATCAACGGGCTCCCGGACGGGGTGAAGCCGGCGCCGGTGCCCACCGATGTCCCGAACTCGGTGGCTGCACGCAAGAACGTCACCGTCACCGGCTGCAGCGGAGACGCTGACGGTTGGAAGGCTTCAGGGACGATCACCAACCCGGCGAAGGCCACCACCGACTACACGATCACCGTGTTCTTCACCACCCCGGCGGCGACCGTGATCGATACCGCCCAAACCAAGGTGACCGTCCACGCGGGCGCAACCCAGAAATGGTCCGCAGCGAAAACCTTCACCACCGGTGGGCACGTGCTCTGCGTCCTTCGCGGCGTGGGCTGAACGACCCTTGACATGTCCGAATGGATATCCCTGCGGCCACCCCAGCTCCCGCCGGTGCTGGAAGAGATGCTGCTGGGATGTCAGGCATTCGAGAACACGGCGACCGGCAGCTCGCGCAGGGGCGCCTTCCGCATCACCCGCGCCCTGATCGGAGCGCTCCTGGCCGACGGCTACTCCGTGCACACCATCGCCGAGCTCCTCGGCGTCACCTCCGGTTCCGTCCGCAGCCGTGGCGCGACCATCACGACCGTCCCGGCCGCCGCCCTCACCGCCGTCCCCGGACTGGCGAACGCACAGCTCGACTCCTGGCTCGAGACCAACACGCCACCTGGAGCCGACGGGACCATCGACCTCAGGAAATTCGTCGCCAGCGTCCACCCCGCCGGGAAGAGGAGCCACGTACGGTGACGAACTGGACCCTTGGCCCGCACTACCCCTCTTCAACGACACCGGCGTCGTGGCGCTCATCCGGTTCGGCGGCCGCCGACCAGAAGCCGGCCGCGCATGTCGCGACGGGGCACAGGCTACTGCTGGACGGGCTGGTCCTTTTCCGCCGGGGCGTCGTCCTGCAAGCTCCTCGCCTCGCTGCGTAGGATGCGGGCCGACTGCCCCACGGCGCGAGCCAGGGCCGGCAACTTGGCTGCACCGAAGATCAGTATCACCACGGCGAGAATGATGATCAGGTGCCAACCGGTGAGGTTCGCGAACATGGGGGACCTTCTTCCTGCTCGGACTAGCCGAGCTGATAGCCGCGAAACGTAACCGAGGCGCGGCGGCGGCAGACCACCCTCGGGGCTCTTTGGCTGCGCACTTCTACGGGGTGCATCCGCAGCTGCCCCTCAAGAGGACGTCGACGTCCAGAACCCGGTGTTCACACTCAGTGGGGTTCTCCGTCATCTGGTTGGCGAGAAGTTGGACGGCGACGCGGCCGATCATGTTCATGGGTTGCCGCACCGTTGTGAGCCCAGGCGTGACGAATCGTCCGGCGTCGATCCCGTCGAAGCCGGTGACGGCGACATCGTCGGGCACACGGATCCCAGCCGCAGTCAACGCTTCGATCACGCCGAGCGCGATCTGGTCATTCATGCACACGATGACGTCCGGGAGCTCGGGGCGGTCGGCGCGTGCGAGCAGATCGGCGAGGCGTGATCGGGTGTCGGAACGAAGCCGGGCCTCGCGGAGTTCTGTGCCGCCGGGAGGCTCGAGTCCGGCCTCCGCCACGGCCTTCAGCAGGCCCCGGTAACGTGCGGATCTGTCGAAGTCGTCAACGGGACCAGCGACCCAGAAGCTGCGGTGACCGTGGTCGGAGATCAGATGCTCGGCAAGTCGCCGCATCCCGCCCTCGTTGTCCACGGTCACCGTGGACACGGGCACCGGAGTCTCCGGTTTCTGCGAGACCAATACGATGGGCTTCGTGCGCGCCAGCTGCTTGAGTGCGGATGGCGACATGACACCGGGGAGTACGACCAACCCGTCCACCCGTCTCGCGATCTCGTCGAGAGAGACGCCGCCACTATTGCGCCTCTGCCAGCCCAGGGCGAGAGGAAGCCGACGAAGCGTGCATTCCAGTTCGACCCCGTGCAGCACCTCGTCGGCAAAGAGTGGGTAGCTTCTCTGGGCCATGGACGACTCACGGATGACGGGCACGTCGCCCCTCGCCGGATGCTTGGGCATTTCCAGTTCATCCGGCTCATGGTCGCTGAACGAATACATTCCGATCACGCCGCTGTGGCGTTCCGCCAGGCCGCGGGCGAGTCCGCTTGGGATGTATCCGAGCTCGTCGACCGCGGCGCGGATCGCCTCCTGGGTGGCAGGCCGAACCTTCTCGGGGCTACGGAAGAACCGGGAGACCGATGCCGTGGAGACACCGGCCGCCTCAGCCACGTCATACACCGTCGGTATGTTCCCCGCCACGCGTCCCCCTTATTTCTGGTTTGACCTGCCTCAACAGTGTACGCGCAGACATCGGCGTGTATATGCGCATTTTCGATGTTGCGGGAATTGGATGTACGCGCATACAATCGGCGAACGGGTTACCGATCATCCGATTCAGTAAAAGCTGTGGGCGACGTCCACCCTGCAGGAGGGCACGTACTACTCGCTGATCGGAACGTTGCTCGGGCTGCAGCTGACGTACAACTCGGGGGCCGCGTTCTCTTCACATGGTCGACGCGACCTGGGTGTTCACGATCATCGCTGCGATCGCGGTCGTAGCGCTGCTCTGGTTCTCGCGGCGGGTCGGATCACGGCGGTGGGCGGTGGCGTTCGGGCTGCTGCTCGGCGGCGCGATCACGCACCTCGGTGACCGCCTGTTCCGGGCGCCGTCGTTCGGGCAGGGGCGCGTTGTCGACTTCATCGCTTACGTGAACTGGTTCATCGGTAACATCGCCGACATCGCTATCGTCTCCGGCGCCCTGCTCGCGCTCGCCCTTGCGGTCGCGCGGGTGCCGCTACGCGGAAACCGGCGAAGCTGATCGCGAGACGGTCTCGTGCATGTTCGAGCACCGGCAGGCAGCTGCTGGGCCGAGTGAACCTGTCCGCGACAATAGCGTTCCGGCGACCGGTCCGCCCGGGGTGAAGTTTCAGGGTTAAACCGACCGTTCTGCCCCCATTCGACCCCCGCGTCCACTACTACTTGGAGCAGCCTCCTCAGTAACCGGAATTCGGTTCGGGGCGGAGGTGTAGAGGACGTTTCTGCAAGGCGCTGCAGGCTAGGTGCCCGGATCTACCGGAGGCGATTGCCCACTGCTCGCAGCGCCATGCGAGCGCGCCTTTCCGCCGGGAATTCTCGGGCTTTTGTAGTGGAAGGAACACAGAGTGAGAAAAGTGGGCATCATCGGCGGACGGGTTACGGGAACGTCTGCGTTCGTCCAACTCGTGGGCACCCTCAGCCCGGGAGACGAAATCGCGATCTTCGACGCTGCTGAGCCCGTGCACCCGCCTGTCTTCTCCGACGAGGCGAGCGGACTCCTGCTGAACACCTCCCCCGATATCGGGTCCCTGGTCTCGGGAAAACCGGACGACTTCCTCGACTATCTGGCAGAGCATGGAATCACGGAACCCATCCCGCGTTCGACCGTGGGACGGTATGCCCGGGCCCGCTACGAGCAGTACGCCCGGAAGGCAGCACGCCGATCGATCGCAGTCTCCCGGGTGACCGGCACGGTGATATCCGTGACACCGGCGGCCGGCGGGGGATACGAGCTGCGCTTGACCTCGGGCGCAACCGCCTGGGTGAGTCATGTCGTCTTCGGGATGGGCCGCGGGCCCGCAAAGCGTGTGCCCGGGATGGACACGCTCGACCCGTATCCGGCGACAGCCCTGGAACAGTCTCGGCCAGGAAATGCGCTCGTGGTCGGGATGGGACCTTCCGGCATCGACGCGGCCCTCACCCTCGCCGCTGCCGGCCACCGGGTGGACATCACCTCGCGGCACGGGCTCTTTCCCGCGGTGCGCACGCGGACACCCCGTGGAGCCGGAGTCGACGTTCATCACAGCGCTACGGAGATCTCCGTCCGAGACCACATGGTCCAGCCCGTGATCGGCGGCGCAAGAACCCTTCCGCCGGAGCATCTCGAATCAGCCCCAGACCCGCTTCAGCTCTTGCGGAGGGATATCGCCGACTCCGATCCGAGCACCTCACCCTGGCAGGACACTCTGGCCGATATCGTCGCCTTTCTGGGAACGCGCAACCTGCCGGTGACGGACGCCCCCTTCTTCGTGTGGCGCTATCTCACCTCCATCATGCTTCCCGTCGCCACCCGGCTGGAAGCAGCGCTGTCTTCCGGCAAGATCACCGTCGTCCCGCTGTCTGGTGCGAAGAGCGGCGACTACGACACAACGGTCTCCGCGATCGGATTCCACCCCTACCCGGTGAGCATCGAAGGCGCCACGGTGCACCTCGGCGACAAACGCCGCGCGCCGCTCAGCCACCTGTCACATGACCTGCGTGTCAGAGTCCCCGAGAACGACCACCCGGAGCGGATCTGGGCCATCGGTCCCGCCGCCCAATTCGCTTTCCCCTTCGCGGCCGCCATCATCGTCACCGTCCTCCACTCCGCGCACGTGGCGGAGCAGATCGCGAACAGCTGAATTCATCATCCCCGGGGCAATCCCCGACGTCATGTCGTTTGAGAAGGGCCGTCAGAGTATGGGCCAGTTCGACTGACTGCTCGATCTCCACCGACCTCGAGGACACGCTCTCCACGTTGAGGCCAACGGGAACTCCACGTCGGCGGCAGTACGAGACGAGGTCCTTCGCAGCCGCGAGCGAATGCTCGTGCGTCGCCAGCAGAGGATCGTCGGAGTGGATCACCTCGTTTTCGATCCATCGCGGAACGTCCACCCCGAGCCAACGCATGAATTCGAGAGTTCGCTTTCCACCGATCACAGAAAACGTGAACACAATCGGTACCGGAGTTGCGCCCCTCATAGAGCACTCGTAGCTATAGTCCGAGACCAGGTTCTTTGCGGCGTTGACGTCGTAGACGACCTGGGTCACGAAGAAGCTGCAACCCGAGTCCTGCTTGGACAGCATTCGAAGGTGCTCATCCCGGCGCCGAGCGTGCCGTTCCGGTATCGCCACACCGCCCACGAGAAGATCCGGTGCTCTCTCGGAGCGAAGGCGATGCGCGACGGCCAAGCTCGTATGAACGTGGCTGTCTTTGGTGGGGCTGCCGACGAATACAGAGAGGGAGTTTCGTGGATCTTGGTGGGCGCTCCAGGTCGCTATCTCCTCGGTGCGGTACTTGCCCACTGCGCGATAGACGACGGCCGGTACATCCAGGGGCGCAAGGTACTCCGACAAATAGTGGGCGGGATCCAATGTGGGATGAAATGGAAACGGTCGATCGCTCGCATTTCGATCGCTCTCGTCATCTATGTCGTACAGCACGACTCCATCCAGTTCCAGAGACGTCAACCGCGAACGCGTTCGATTGGCAATATCGGCAACGCGCTCAGGTGGCGTGGTCCCCTGGGGCGGGGTGATCGCGAACAACAGGAACTCCCCGCGCTTGTCGCGTATTCGATCTTGGAGGCTCAGCATTCGATCGATATGGCTAGCACCGCCATCACGATCAACCGCGCTGCCGGAATTTATCATGAGCCGACGCTACGGCTCTGAGTGATCCCGGCGCGCAGTGTTACGAACCGCCGCTATCCGTAACAGGCGTCCGCAGGCCGGTCGCTCAGGGGACCCGACGGCCGCGCCTCAGGAAGACAAATCGCCAGTAGCCGGCCATGCCAGGGGCACGCAGTATTGGTCGTATGGCGGGCGGATTCGACAGGGGACGTGGCGGGCTACTGCGCCCGATTTCGCCGGGGCTACCCTCCAGCCGTCGTCGATGCCGTTGCCGGTGCCCTCGCACTGACTCCGGCAGACACGATCGTCGATCTCGGGTGCGGCACGGGTCAGCTGACACTGCCCTTGGCACGCAAGGTCGGACGGGCGCTGGGCGTCGATCCCGAGGCGGACATGCTCGGGCATGCCCGAACCGCGGCACGCGAGGCCGCCGTGACCAACGTGGACTGGATCCGCGGTACAGCCGACGATCTGCGAACGATCGCGGGAGGTTATGGGGGTGTCGGAGCGATCACTGTAGCGAACGCCATCCATCTCATCGACCGTGACACCTTGTTCACGGCGGCCGCGGCGGTGCTGAAACCGGGGCGCGGCCTGGCGATCATCGCCAACGGGACCCCATTGTGGCTGCAAGACACGGCGTGGTCGGTCGCGTTGCGGGCATTCCTGCAACATCGGCTGGGCGCCCGTCCTACCGGCTATTGCGGCACGGACGACGAATCCCGCTCCACCTATCGGCGTGAACTGACACCCATGGGGTACACGGTCGACGAGGTTCGTGTCAGCTACACCGACACCCTCACCCTCGAGCAGATCGTGGGAGGGGTCTTCTCGGCGATGTCCGACCGGATACCGGGAAGGAAGGACCGAGACCGATTCGCGACCGACCTGGGCGAGGCGCTGGCCGGTACGGATCCCTTTCTGGAACACGTCGACGTCCGCACGCTGGTCGCGCTCCGACCGTGAGCGGACTCCCGCGCAGGGACGTCGCTGGTAAGCGATTCTCGATCGTGCAGAGGGAGATCGAGCCGTCCCAATCGCGGCGACCAGCCG
The DNA here is from genome assembly GCF_056755275.1 of Leifsonia sp. HAY1-4F. Taxonomy (NCBI): domain Bacteria; kingdom Bacillati; phylum Actinomycetota; class Actinomycetes; order Micrococcales; family Microbacteriaceae; genus Leifsonia; species Leifsonia sp. HAY1-4F. The sequence continues at coordinate 25,410 of NZ_JBNDHX010000019.1, read as the reverse complement.
TTCAGGGGAACCCGACGGCTGCTCCTCAGGAAGACAGCTCGGGGATGGCCATCTCCTCGAGGACGGTGATGGTGCACCCCTCTGCCCAGCCGAGGTGGTGATGGTTCTCGACCATTTCCAGGGCCGCCTCCATCGAGGGGGCCTCGATGATCGACATGCCGATCACGTCGGTGTCGCCCTGCGACACTCCTTCGGCCGTGACTTTCCGGGACTGCCCGAGGGGCTGGCCAGGGTCGACGAGCGCCGGCCCGAGTTCGATGGCCCAGTCGATCCACGCTTGCAGCCCGAGCTGGGCTTCCTCGGGAGTGGCTTGGGCGAAGCGCTGCGCCACGGCGAGGGGAGCGTGGTAGAGCACGATGTATCTGGTCATGGCTGCCTTTCGTTGTGTTCGGAGATGAGCATTTCGAGTCGGGCGGCGACGCTGCGGAGCGCCTCGGTAGCCTCGACCAACTGGTTCGAGGGGAGGTTCTCGATCACGCCTTCCGACCACTGGAGCTGTCGTTCGTAGATCTGCTCGAGCAGGTCTCGGCCCCGAGCTGTCAGGTGCACCATCTGTGTTCGGCGATCGGTGGGATGCGGGCGATATTCTGCGAGCCCGTCCGCAACGAGGGCATTCGCCACACGTTGCGTGCTCTGCCGCGCATGGCCGATCTGTTTCGCCATCTCCGCCACGGTCATCCCACCGAACGCTCGTCCCAGCACCTGCCAGCGCGCGCTTGATTCGCCGAGGGGGCCGACGATCCCTTCGCCGGCCTGGAGGATCAGGCTGTTGACCGCGAAGACGCTCGTCACGAACTCTGTCCAGGGGTCGTGCGGAGTCGCAGGAGACGGCATGTCTGAACGTTAGGGTATCGACAGCCTGCTGTCAATCGTGTCATCGAACTGCGCGGGGAGTTGCAAATCCGGCAGCGGTGTGTAACGATACATCCCATCGATCATGTATCGATACAGATCAGCCTCCGCGAAGCTGCGGAGACGAATGGAGACAACGACGTGAACCGCTCGACGCCACAGACGGGGCCCTTCTTCGCCGACCCCGCACTGGTCGCATTCGGAGACAGCTTCTACCTCTATCCGACGACCGACGGCAACGAGAACTGGGACTCGGACAACTTCCGGGTCCTCGGATCGCGCGACCTGCGGGAGTGGACGGATCTGGGGGAGGTGCTCCGGCTCGGCCGCGACGTTCCCTGGGCCGACCGGAACGCTTGGGCGCCGGCCGCGGCCTACCGCAATGGTCTCTACTACTTCTACTTCACCGCCGACGACAACATCGGCGTCGCCGTGGCGACGTCACCGACTGGGCCGTTCATCGACTCCGGCGCCCCCATCGTCTCGCGCGGCCAGTTCGCGGGTCGTGCGATCGACCCGGCGGTGTTCGTCGATGACGACGGGACGTCGTACCTCATCTGGGGCAACACCGTCGCCCACATCGCACGCCTCGGCAACGACATGGTGTCCATCGACCTGGATTCGGTGACGGCCTGGGAGCACCCCACATTCCGGGAGGCCGCCCACATCCACCGCCGGGGTGACCTCTACTATCTGACCTGGTCGGAGAACGACACCCGCGACCCCGCATACCGCGTCCGCTGGGCGACGGGGGAGAGCCCCTTCGGTCCCTGGACCGAACGAGGCGTCCTGCTCGAACAGTCGCCGGCCGACGGCATCTTCGCCACCGGCCACCACTCCATCCTCCGGGTCCCCGGCACGGACGAGTGGCTCATCGCCTACCACCGGTTCGCCGTCCCGGACGGCGACGGCTTCCATCGCGAGATCGTCATCGACGAACTCACCCACTTGCCGTCCGGAGACCTGTCACCTGTACGAACAAGCGCTGACTCAATCCGATTGACACAGCCTGCACTACCCGAAACCCTCGACACCTAAGAGAAAGCAGAAAGCAATGTCGCTTCACCACAGTTCCTCGCCGCGCCGCCGCGGCAAGAAGGGGACGCTCATCGCGGTCTCGGCGATCGCCGCCGCAGCCCTCGCGCTGACCGGATGCTCCGCCGGAAGCGGCGCATCGGGAGGCTCCAAGACCGTCAGCTTCCTCTCCTGGGACAACGAGCAGACCATGAAGCCCGTGTTCGCCGAGTTCGAGAAGGAGAACCCCGGCTACACCGTCAAGGCCTCCTACGCTCCGCCGGTCCCGCAGTACATCCAGAAGCTGCAGACCCTGCTCGGCTCCGGCACCGCCCCCGACGTCTTCATCATCACCGCCGAGAACAAGGCGCAGATCATGAGTGGTGGATTCGCCAAGGACCTGAGCAGCGAGTCCTGGATCTCCAACATCTCCCCGGCCGCCAAGGCCACCTACACCCAGAACGGCAAGGTCTACGGGGCCGCGACGGCATCGTGGGGTGGCGGCATCCTGATCAACAAGGATCTCCTCGCCAAGGTGGGCTACACGGATGCGCCCAAGACCTGGCAGGACTTCCTCGACCTCGGCAAGAAGCTCAAGGCCGCCGGGATCACGCCGTTCTACGAGGGCGGCGACGGCATCCCCGTCAGCCTGGCTGCGCTTCTCGGCCTGAAGAACCAGAGCCTGGGCGGCACGATGGACCAGCAGATCTGGGCCGGCAAGACCTCGTTCCAGAAGACCTGGACCGACGCGCTCGATACCTGGAACCAGCTGTTCACGCAAGGCGTCGAGCCTCGTACGGTGTCCGGGCTCACCGGCGACCAGGTGACGCAGCAGTTCGAGCAGGGCAAGGTCGCGATGATCGGGACCGGTTCCTGGGCTCTCGGCGGCATCCAGCAGGCGGCGCCCAGCCTGAAGCTGCAGTACCTCGCCGTGCCCAGCGCCGACGGCCAGAGCTACTGGTGCGGCGCGGTCTCCCCGGGCTACGCGATCAACGCGAAGGCCAAGGATCCGGAGGCCGCCGAGAAGTTCGTGCAGTTCCTGCAGAGCAAGAAGGGCGTCGAGGTCTACCAGAAGCAGACCCAGTCCATCACGACCACCAAGGACTTCACCCCGACGCTCGACCCGTCGCTCAGTGACATGACCGATGCCGTCCGCGCGGGCAAGTTCTACCTTCCCCAGGTGAACTGGCCGACCCACAGCGACCAGATGGGCACCGAGGCCACCGCCCTCCTGCAGCAGCTGATCGGCGGCACCGTCAGCCCGGAGCAGGTCGCCAAGGGACTCGACGCGAAGCTCGACGCGATCAAGTAGCAGACTCTCGAGAGGTGGCGCCGCCCCCGGGCGCCACCTCTCGAGGCATCCCAGAAAGCACGAGGACATGGCCAACGCAACAACGGTAGAACGCCCGGCGATCGCACGAGACCTGCGGACCGCGGTTCGCACGCGGTCGCGTTTCCGACGGGCCCGGGAGGGATTCGCCGCCTACTGGTTCGTCGTCCCCATCCTCATCGTCTTCGTCGTGCTGTACCTGATCCCGATGGCCCAGTCCATCTATTACAGCTTCACCGACTACAACGGGTACGTCAGCACCCCGACTTTCGTCGGCTTCAAGAACTACGTCACCATCTGGAAAGACTCCTCGATGGTCTCCGCGTTCGGCTTTACGCTCTTCTACGCGGTCGCGACCACCGTCATCGTGACCGCTCTCGCGATCCCGCTGGCATTGGTGCTCAACCGTCGATTCGTGGGTCGTGGCTTCGTCCGCTCCGTCTTCTTCTTCCCGGCGGTTCCCAGCGTCGCGATCCTCGGGCTGGTGTGGGCCTTCATCCTCAGCCCGCTCGGCTCCGGCGTGATCAACTCGGTCATCGGTCAGCTGGGAGTGGCGCCGATCCCGTGGCTCTCGAACGAGACGCTCGCACAGGTGAGCGTGATCATCGTCGCCGTGTGGTCCCAGACCGGATGGCACGCGATGCTCTACCTGGCCTATCTCCAGGCGTTGCCCTCCGACATCTTCGAGGCCGCCAAGATCGACGGGGCCAATCGCTGGCAGGAGTTCAAGAACCTGACGCTGCCGTTGCTCGTCCCGGCCATCACCGTCAGCCAGCTCCTGCTGCTCACGAACGGGCTCAAGGTCTACGACCTGCCGTTCACGCTCACGCACGGCGGTCCGGGGTTCGCCACCCGGACGCTCACCCAGTCGATCATCGAGAACGGCATCGCCCAGTCCGACGTCGGCAAGGCGTCGGCTCTCAGCGTGCTCTTCCTCCTCGTCGTCGGGCTGATCATCCTCGGCCAGCTCGCCCTGTCCCGTCGCCTCGAGGAGCGCTACTCATGAAACAGACCCGCGGCATCCTGCTCAGCATCGTGATGATCCCCGTCGCGTGCGTCGTCGCTCTCCCCTTCTATTACATCCTCGTCAACACGCTGAAGACGCAGCCGGAGACGGCGGCCAACCCGCTCGCCCTGCCGACGCACCTCTTCCTCGGCAACTACATCCAGGTCTTCCAGACGACGCCGGTGGTGCAAGCCTTCCTGAACACGCTGTACGTGACCGTGATCTCGATCGTGCTCATGCTGCTGATCGGGTCGATGGCGGCGTTCGGCGTGCTGATCGGCAAGGGCCGGTTCGCGACCATCGTCGGCGTCATCCTCGTGGTCGCTTTCCTCGTGCCCGGCCAGGCGACGCTCATCCCGCTGTACCGGATGCTCGCCGGCGTCGGGCTCGTCGACTCCCTCAACGGGCTCATCGTCATGTACAGCTGCGGTTCGATCTTCTGCTACTTCCTCATCGTCGGATACATGCGCACCTTGCCGACGGAACTGTTCGAGGCGGCGAAGATCGACGGCGCCGGAGCCTTCCGGGTCTACTGGTCGGTCGCGCTGCCGCTGATCCGACCCATCCTGGTGACCGTAGGCGTCTTCCAGACCATGTGGGTGTGGAACGACTTCATCACCCCCAACGTGTTCATCAACTCGCCGGAGAAGCAGACCCTGGTGCTGCAGGTCTACACCGCCGTCGGGCAGTTCACGACGGACTGGCCGGCATTCATGACCTTGAGCGTCATCGTCCTCATCCCGATGGTGATCTTCTTCATCGTGGCGCAGCGTCAGATCGTGAGCGGGCTGGTCAGCGGCAGCGTCAAGGGATGAGCCGAGGCGGACGAGCTTCGGAGACGATCTCAGCGGACCGCCGTCGACTCCCGCGCCACGAGCGTGAACGGGCTCACGAACTCGACGGCCTCGCCGCTCCCGCCGTTGATGCGGTCCACCAGGAGGTCGACGGCCTTCGCGGCGATGAGATCCTTCGACGGATTCACGCTCGACAACGAAGGGGTGAGGAACCGGCTGCTCTCGACATCGTCGAAGCCGATGACCTTCACGTCGTCGGGGACCGAGATGCCCAGATCGGCGAGCGCGCGCATGACGCCGAGGGCGACGTAGTCGGTCACGCAGAAGACTCCGTCGAAGCTCAGACCGGCGTCGACCGCCTGGTGAACGGCCGCGGAGGCCGCTTCCGGCGAGAACACGTCCAGGGTCAGCGTCAACCGAGGATCTTCCTCGATCCCGGCCTCGGCGAGGGCCCGGCGATATCCCGCGTGGCGCAGCGTCGAGACGTCGGTGTCGTGGCTCAGCGAGCCGTGGACCGCGACGATCCGGGTGCACCCGCGTTCGATCAGGTGCTGGACTGCGGCGTAGGCGCCGTCGTCGTTCGGCATCGCGACGTGGTCGAGGGGACCGCTGAAGATGCGCTCACCCAGGATCACGACGGGGAAGTCCACGCGGAGCAACTCGACGTCGGACTCACCGAGCCCGACGGCGCCGAGGATGAGGCCGTCGTACATCCGAAGCCGGGAGAGGGCCAGCGCCGTCAGCTCGTTCTCACGCGAGCGCTCGGTCTGTTCGATGACCACGTTGAGGTCGTGGCGCCGGCCGTTCTCGATGATCGCGGCACCCAGCTCGCCGAAATACGGGCGATCGACTTCGGGCACGGCGAGGCCGATGGTGTGCGTCTTCCCGCGGCGCAGATTGCGTGCGGCGATGTTCACCCGGTAGTCCAGGTCGTCGATCGTCTGCAGGACGCGCGCCCGCGTCGAATCCTTGACGTGCGGCCTGCTGTTGAGGACGTTCGAGACCGTCATCGGCGAGACTCCCGCGGCCTTCGCGATATCGCGGATCGTCACCATGACGTCTCTCCCTCCCGCCCCCTGCCGGGCGATGTCCCTCTGCGTTGTATAACGTTACAACCTACGCGAGGTCCACGTTCGGACATCGGAATGAATGTGCGGAGTATGCGATGAGTGCGCCAATCTTCCGGGACCCCGTCTACGACGGAGCGACCGACCCGGCGGTCATCAGGAACAGCCGGACGGGCGACTGGTGGATGTTCTACACCCAACGGCGGACCACCGAACCGGGCGAGGGCGTGCGCTGGATCCACGGCACGTCGATCGGAATCGCGATCTCGTCGGACGACGGAGCCACGTGGCACTACAGCGGAACGGCGAATGGGCTCGGCCGTGACGACACGCTCTGGGCTCCGGAGGTCATCGCCGCCGGAGACCGCTACCGGATGTATCTGACAGTGGTCGACGGTGTCCCGGACTCGTGGACGGGCGCAGATGCCCACATCGTGGAGTTCGTCAGCGACGACCTCCTGAACTGGGACCGCGTCGGCGAGATGGAGCTTGGCTCCGACCGGGTGATCGACGCGGCGGTCGCGCGGTGCGAAGACGGGAACTGGCGGCTCTGGTACAAGAACGAGCGCGACGGCTCCTCGACGTGGTCCGCCGTCAGCCCGGACCTGTGCGGCTGGCGCGTCGAAGGGCGGGCCGTGCCGGCGACCCCGCCGCATGAGGGCCCGAATGTCTTTTCCCTAGGCGGCTGGCATTGGATGATCACCGACGAGTGGCGCGGGCTCGGTGTTCACCGCTCCCGTGACACCCGGACCTGGCAGCGCCAGGAGCTGAACGGCGGACTCATCCTCGATACCCCGGGCAGCCACCCCGACGATCGCGGAATCGGCCATCATGCGGACGCGGTGGTCCTCCCGGCGACAGCCGGACGGCCGGAGTCGGCGATCCTCTTCTACTTCACGCATCCGCGGCTCGACGACCCGAGCCGGATGGTCGCGCGGAGCAGCCCCATCCACGGCGCGCGTCTCGCCGTGAGCGACGGACAGCTGATCGCCGATCGGGACATCGCCACGCCGCAGCGCCTCCTCGGTGACACCGCAGCAGAGGCCACGGCCTCGGCAGAAAGGACGACATGAGCCCGAGCTACGACGGATTCCTCCTGGCCTACTTCCAGAACGGGAACGGCCCGGACTGCGAGCAGATCCGATTCGCGGTGACCTGCGGCCGCGAACCGGACGAGTGGATGCCGGTCGCCGGCGGTCGCCCCGTGCTCCGCTCCGATGTCGGAGAACAAGGAGTGCGGGATCCGTTCCTCGCGCGCGACCCGAGGACGGGCTCGTTCGTCCTCATCGCAACGGACCTGCGAACCTTTCCCGATCAGGACTGGGAGCGCGCGGTCCGGCACGGAAGCCGTTCCATCGTGATCTGGCAGAGCGACGACCTCCTCACCTGGACGCCGCCCCGCCTCGCCGAGATCGCTCCGGAGGAAGCGGGCAACGCCTGGGCGCCCAAGGCGTTCTGGTCGGCCGCCGACAACGCGTGGCTGGTCTTCTTCGCCGCTGCCGTGTACGAGCCCGGATCGGATCGCGCCCGGCAGGAGCACCAGCGGATCCTCGTGACCGAGACGCAGGACTTCCAGCACTTCAGCCCTGCACGCAGCTACCTCGATCCGGGCCACGACATCATCGATGCGACCTTCCTCGAGTGGCAGGGAGAGCTCGCCCGGTTCACGGCGGACTCCCTCACGGACGATCCCCAGACCCGTTCTCGCTTCGTCTCGCAGGAACGCGGGGGAGCGTACCTGTCCCCGGACTTCCGCCTGGTCGCGCGCGAGCTGGGATCGGCAACCCAGGCCCGTGCGGAAGGGCCGGCCGTTTTCGCGGGAATCGACGAGGAGACGGCGTATCTGCTTCTGGACGAGTTCGAGCTCCGCGGCTACCAGCTCTACCGCAGTGCCGAACCGCTCGACGGCCGCTGGGAGCATCGGGCTGCGGCACGTCTTCCGGAGGGTGCTCGTCACGGCTCGGTCATCCCGATCACTTCGGTGGAGCGCGAGCGGCTGATCGGCAGCTGAATCCGCCGTGAATCCGTCCATGAATCGGGCGCAGACTGGATGAGGAAAGAGGACACAGTGTCAACCATTCAGACCACAGCGCGTCGCCGGTGGATGGCGGTGAGCGCGGGCTTCATCGTGGTGGCTCTCCTCGCGGCCTTGGCGGTCGGCCTCCTCGGGTTCCTGCACTCGCATCCGTCGTCCGCCCAGGCCGCTCCAGCGCCCAGCTCGACCGTTGCCCGGCTGGGGGCGGACGAGCAGGTCGCCACGGTGAACGGGATCTCGATCCCGATGCGCGAGTTCCAGACCTTCCTGGACAAGGAGCGCGCCGCCACCTTGGCGCGGTACCCGTCGGGCTCGTCGGCGGGCGATGGCGAAGCCTTCTGGAACCGACCGGTCGACGGCGTCACTCCTGCCGGCTACCTCACCCGGACGGCACTCGCCGACGTGGTTACGACGACGGTCGAGCTCCAGCTCGCGGCCAAGTACAAGCTCATCGCGGACCCGAGCTACCACTCGTTTCTGGCCGCCTTCCAGGCGGAGAACGAGCGCCGCGCGAGAGCCATCGCGCAGCGCCAGGTCGTGTATGGGCCCATGAAGTACGCGGAAGCGAACTACCTGGACTATGTGACCGGCGAGTACGCCTACGAACTCGAGTCCCAACTCGTAGGGGACGGCACCCTGCCTGCGACGGACAATGCTCAGAACGCCGCCACCGAGTATCGCCGGCTGATCGACGGCCTCGCATCCCACGCGCAGGTCGTCGCACAACGCACCAGCATCATCGAGACCGGTGGTTGCCTGGTGACCGGGCAATGCACCCGCTGATCGCTTGACAGCGGGACCCGCATAGTAAATCATTCGTGTATCGATACAAACACAATCCCTTGGTGGGGTCCGCCCGTTGAGCTGTATCGATACACATGACGTCAAAGTCGACGAAAGGATCAGGATGCCAAAACGTACACGCTCGCTCCTCGGGGGAGTGATCGCCGTCCTGCTGGGGTTCAGCGCCGCGCTGGTGGGTACCACCTCGGCGTCCGCAGCGGGCTGCACCACGTACTACGTCTCGTCAGCGACAGGAAGCGACTCCAACGACGGCTGCAGCACGACCACGCCGTGGCAGAGCCTCGCGAAGGTGAACGCGACGACGTTCGCTGCCGGAAACCAGCTCCTGTTCGCGAAAGGCGGTTCCTGGTCGGGCGAGCTTCAGTTGCTGGGATCGGGAGCGAGTGGCAACCCCATCGTCGTCTCCAGCTACGGAAGCGGAGCCGCTCCGATCATCGCCGGAGGCGGTGCCGCTGCCGCGATCGCCCTGGTCAACGAGCAGTACGTCACCATCCAGAACCTCGAGATCACCAACACGACGACCTCGGCGGCCGTGCGCGCGGGCATCCTCGCGGAGAACGACACCAGCGGGATCCTGAACGGCATCCACATCCTGAACAACAACATCCACGACGTCCTCGGGTACTGGGACAAATCGACCGGTCAGCCGAGCAACGACTCCGGCATCGGCTTCAACCTGAGCGACTCGTACACGACCAACGGCTGGAACGACGTCGACATCGACGGCAACACGCTGACGAAGGTCGACGCAGGCGGCATCTACATCGGGTCGGTCGCGGGAACGAACCACAGCATCGTGACCGCGAACGTGGTGATCCAGAACAACACGATCACGAACGCCGGCGGCAACGACGTCGTCTGCGTCTACTGCAACGCTCCGACCGTCCAGAACAACGTCACCACCGACAGCGGCTACCGGTACTCGGGCGCCGGCTACTGGATGGCGCTGAACAACGGCGGCGTCTGGCAGAACAACGAGATCGCACGTCAGTGGCGTGCGCTGTGGGACGGCGAAGCGTTCGACATCGAGCACGACAACACCAACGTGACTCTGCAGTACAACTACACGCACGACAACCCGTACGGGTTCATGGAGTTCTGCTGCAGCACCACCTTCGGGTCACTGGGCACCTCGGTCATCCGCGACAACATCAGCCAGAACGATGGATCGACCAACGCGGTCTTCTCGACACTCAACGGCGTCGAGGCGGGAGCGTCCGCGCAGTTCTACAACAACACGGTCTACATGGGGCCGAACGACAACGGCTACGTCGCCAGCGGGACGCCGGCGAGCAGCGCGTCGGTCAGCTTCACCAACAACCTGATCTACCACCTCGGTCAGGGCGGGTACAACGCCGGGAACGTCTCGTGGTCGCACAACCTCATGTACGGAGTCCACCCGTCGACGGAGCCTGCGGACAGTTCCAAGATCACGTCCGACCCGAAGCTGGTCGATCCCGGTGCCGCCGGCTCGGGCCGCAGCTCGGCATCGGTCTACCAGCTCCTCAGCGGATCGCCCGCACTCGGCGCCGGTGCCGTGATCTCCAGCAACGGCGGCAAGGACTACTTCGGAAACGCGGTGTCCTCGACAGCCGCCCCGAACATCGGCGCCTACAACGGCGCGGCGGTCACTGCGCTGTCCGCCTCCTCCGGTGGCCACTGGCGATTCGACGAAGGAAGCGGCACCGCAGCATCCGACTCCACCGGGCACCTGAACAACGGGACCCTGCAGGCCGGCGCGGGCTGGACCACAGGACAGCTGGGCAGCGGAGCGCTCTCTCTCACCGGCGCGACCAACAGCTGGGTCGACATCCCGACGGCGGCGATCGACACAAGCGCCAGCTACACGGTCTCCGCCTGGGTGCAGCCCTCCACCGTCTCCGGGAACCAGACCTTCGCGAGCATCGACGGAACCACCATCAGCCCGTTCTATCTGCAACTCTCCGGGGGCAAGCTGACCCTGACCGAGCGGAGTTCCGACTCGACGGCCTCGACCGCCACCCAGGTGGTCGGACCGGCCGCCGTCGCCGGGACGTGGTACCAGCTGGTCGGTGTCTACGATGCGACCGCGGGGACGATCAAGCTGTACGTGAACGGCGTGCTCCAGGGAACGACGGCGTACACCTCCGGCTGGAAGGCCACCGGGCACACCACGATCGGGCGCGCCAAGTGGAACGGCGGCAATGTCGACTTCGTCAACGGCGCCATCGACGACGTGCAGCTGATCCCGCGCGCCGTCACCGACCGGGAGGCCTTCGCCATCGGCACCGGGGCTACCGCCTATTACGCGTTCGACGAAGGCTCCGGCAGCACCACGACCGATGCGAGCGGCAACATGCCGAACGCGTCGCTCGAGGGCAACGCGGGTTGGGCTGCCGGCCGCATCGGGACGGGTGCTCTCTCGCAGACCGGGCAGGCGGGCTCCTTCGCCGAGACGCCGGGCGCGGCCATCGACACCCGCAAGAGCTACGCGGTGGCAGCGTGGGTGAAGCTGAACACCACGAGCGGTGGCAACCAGACGATCATCAGCCAGTTCGGGTCCACCATCAGCCCCGTTCTATCTGCAGCTGACGGGCGGCAAGTTCGCTTTCGCGGTGCGGAGCTCGGACTCCACGAGCTCGACAGTGACCTCCGTGACGGCGACGTCGGCCGCGAGCGCGGGTACCTGGTATCACCTGGTGGGGATGTGGGACAGCTCTTCGGGAACCATCTCCCTCTACGTCAACGGGACGCTGCAGGGGACGGCCGCGTACAGCACTCCGTGGACGGGAGTACTCGGCACGACGGTGATCGGGGCCGGAGAGTGGGCGCTGTCCCCGGTGGACTTCGTCAACGGATCCATCGACGATGTCCACCTCTACAACCGCACGCTGACGAGCGCGCAGATCACCACGCTGGCGACGCCGTGATTCCCGGAGGGGCGGAGTTTCGGGACTCCGCCCCTCCGGTTGTCGGCGACCCGCTCACGGGAGCAGCGTGAATCCGGACTCGTAGTGCGTCTTGGCGATCGCCGCCAACACGATCTGCAGAAAGCCCAACGCCTCGAGCTCCCGCGCACGCGAAAGGGGCCCAGCGTCAACAGCACGGAGCCCTGCTGCCTCGATCAGGGCGACGACGGCGATCTTCGCCTCCGCATCGTCACCCGCGAGAAGAACCGTCGTGGGCGTGGTGCCATTGGTGCCGGTGGCCAGCGTGTCGCCGAAATTCACGTTGAACGCCTTCACTACCGCTGCACCCGGAATCTCGTGCGCGATTTCGGCAGCGGCAGAGGAGTCGGCCGGGACGAGCAGTTCATCGTAGGTGGTGAAGTCGATCGGGTTGCTGATATCGATGACGACCTTTCCCCTGAGTCGACTCCGATACCGGGCGAGTACGTCCGCGACCGCTTCGTAGGGAACCGCGAGGACCACGAGCTCGCCGGTGAGCTCGTCGCCCATGACCCCGTATTCCACGTCAGCGCGCTCGGGCGACGAGCCGACGCCGGCCCTGCGTCTGATGATCTGGATGTTCGCTCCGGCCCGGGCGGCCACGTCGGCCAGAGCCGAGCCCATTTTGCCGGTGCCGATGATGCTGATGGATGTCATGCGGACGGGACCCTTCTGAGTCGCTTGAGTGTCTTCTCGGCGGCAGCCACGGCGTCGTAGTCGAAGACCACGCCCCGGCGGAAGTCGCGCCCGGCCCGCAATTCCGCGTCGCGTTTCCGGGTGTCCTCGAACTCGTTCTGCGAGTCGAACTGCGAACCGCTTCTGCGGGAGCTGTTCTGCAGAATCGCCGTTCGTTGCATCCGAACCGACGTATAGCGTTTGAAGGCTTCGGCGATGCCGTCGGAGCCATCGCCTTCCCGGAGGAAGAAGGCGAGGGCGATGCTGTCTTCGATGGCCTGGTTCACGCCCTGGCCTGCGTGGGGCAGCATCGTGTGTGCTGCGTCGCCGAGCAAGGTGATCCGACCACGCGACCAGTTGCTCAGAGGCTCGCGGTCGTACAGCCCCCACCAGAAGGTCTTGTCGATGAGTCCGATGAACTCACGGAGTTTCGGGTCCCATCCATCGCCCCCGAACTCCGCGGCGAGTTCGTTGACATCCCCGGCGGATGACCACGATTCCTCGAGGGGCTTGTCGCTGGGTACGAACCCCACATAGTTGAACAACTTCCGCTTCTGCAGCGGGTAGCACATGAAGTGCTTTCCCTCGCCCATCCAGACCTGGCTCTTCATCGGCCAGTCGTCGGGGAGGCGAGTCGCGTCAAGCACTCCGCGGTAGGCGATCGATCCGGAATAGACGGGATCCGGGACTGTCATGATCGAGTCCCGCACCACCGAGTGGACGCCATCCGCACCCACCACGGCGTCGAATTCACCGGTCACGCCGTTGTCGAATTCCAGGCGGACGCTTGAGGCCGACTGGTGAATCGACGTCAAACGATGTCCCAGGCGAACCGAGTCAGCGGGGACCGCTCGAGTCAGAACCTCGACCAGATCGGGTCTGTACATTCCCACATTCTGGTACCGCCGGGCTGAGTCCTCCCACGCTGCTTCGGCGATCAGCGCGCCTCTGGCGTCCAGGTACACGCCGGGCCCTTCCATGCGTGCGCCTGCGCGCTTGATCTCATCGAGCAGACCCAGCGTGTCGAGAATGCGCTGGGCATTCGGGGCGACCGTGACGCCTGCGCCCACATCGCCGAACCTTCGCGCCTGCTCGAATACCGTGACCTGGACGCCGGCGATCCTCGTCAGCGCGATTGCGGCGGTGAGCCCGCCCATCCCGCCGCCGATGACCGCGACTCTCGTGGTGTGATCTGCCATAAGTTCTCCTCGACCGAATTGCGTGACACTCGAATGTGGCTTGCCTCAAGCGGGTCCCTACCGCTTCTCCGCCAACTCCATCTGGGCCCCGTTCGGGACGAACACCGTGGCCCCGCTCGCCTGCTCGGCCTCGTGGTCCGGCCCGAGCGGGATGCCGCGACGGTCGCGCAGGCACAGCGCCGCCCCGGCTCCGAGGAGGGTGGCTACGAGGAGATATCCCGAGATCGCGACTGTGGTGCCGGTGCCCTCCAGCAGAGCCTGGGCGATCGTCGGCGCGAACGCCCCACCGAGGACCGCCCCGATCGCGTAGGCGATGGATACGCCGGAGAAGCGCACGGACGCCGGGAAGATCTCCGCGTACCACGCGGCCAATGGGCCGTACGTGAGGCCGAGGCCGATCGAGATCAGGATCAGCGCGGTGTAGAGCCCGGGAAGCGTGCCGGTGTCGACGAGCCAGAAGATCGGGAAGACGATCAGGGCCTGCAAGGCGAAGCCGATGAGGATGGTGTTCCGCCGGCCGATCGAGTCGGCGAGGCGACCGGAGATCAGCGTCGACACGAACCAGACCATCGAGGCGACCGCGGCTGCGACGAGCACCGCCGTCGTGTCGATCTTCAGCCTGCCGGTGGCGTAGCTGTTGAGGAAGCCGCCGGTCGTCATGTAGCCCGCAGTGTTGTTGCCCACGAACACGAGCGCGGCGAGGATCACGAGATGCCAGTGCCGCCGGAAGAGGACAAGGATCGGGACCTTGATCTGATTGCCGCGCTCGGCGATCTCCTTGAACACGGGGCTTTCCTCAACGGACCGGCGGACCAGGAAGCCGACGACGATGAGCACGATGCTGAGCAGGAACGGCACGCGCCAGCCCCACTCCAGGTAGGCCGTGCCGGGGGAGAAGACGCCGGTCATGAGGGCCGTGACACCTGAGGCGAGGAGGAAGCCGAGCGGGACGCCGAGCTGTGGAAAGGCGCCGGCGCGGCCGCGGCGGTCCGCAGGGGCATGCTCGACGACCATGAGAACCGCTCCGCCCCATTCGCCGCCGGCGGAGACGCCTTGGAGGATGCGGAGCAGGAGCAGGAGGATCGGCGCTGCGATGCCGATCTGGGTGAACGTCGGCAGGACGCCGATGAGTGTCGTCGCCGTTCCCATGAGGACGAGCGTGATGACGAGCACCGTGCGCCGACCGATCACATCGCCGAAGTGCCCCGCAAGGAATGCTCCGAGCGGACGGAAGAGGAACGAGATGCCGACAGTGGCGAGGGACAGCAGGAGCCCGATGTCCGTACCGGCCGGGGCGAAGAAGAGCTGAGCGAAGACGAGTCCCGCGCCTGTCGCGAAAATGAAGAAGTCGTACCACTCGATGGTGGTGCCGATGATCGTCGCAATGGCGACCCGGCTCTGGGTCGCGCGATTGCCAGCGGCAGTGGAGGTGGTCATCGTGTCCCTAACGTCATTGTTTGTCCCCGATCAAGACGGGTGCGAGAGAACTGTTTCTCTATATTGGGAGTCGTGGATCTCCGTGTAAAACGCAGAAATCCGCGGATGTTGTTCTGTTGTACTTATGTAACCCTTCGAGAAGAGGTCGCCATGGCCGATGTGAGCTTGAGGCAGCTCGAGCTGTTCGCCGCCCTGCCGAACTTCACGACGCTGAGCGCGGCGGCGGCCCATCTGCACATCTCGGAGTCGGCGCTGTCGCAGGCCGTCACGGGGCTCGAGAAGACCGTGGGGGAGCAGCTGTGCGTGCGCCGCAAGGCGCGAGGCCTCACCCTGACCCCCGCGGGCCAGGAGTTCGCCGCGCAGGCCCGCCGGATCCTCGCGGACACTCGGGAGCTCGTCCTCGGCGCCCGCCGGGGCGAGTTGCGCGGCCCCGTGAAGCTCGGCTGCTACGCGAGCTTCGCGACGAGCGTGGTGCCCGAGCTTCTCGAAGGTTTCCCGCGCAGGCATCCGGGGGTGCATCTCGAGGTCACGGTGGGCACCAACGAGGAGTTGTTCTCAGCGCTCCAGGCGGGGTACCTCGACGTAGCCTTCACGTACGACGTGTCCCTGCCCACCGGATACCGTCGCCGCAAGATCTATCCGACCGCGCTGGAGGCCCACCTGCATCCGGCCCATCCTCTCGCAGCGGGCGACACGGTGGACCTTGCCGATCTCGCCGGTGAGCCGCTCATCCAGTACGACGCGAGTCCCGGCACCATCAACATCACGGAGGCATTCGCGGCCCGTGGGGTGGAGCTCACGATTCAGGCGCGGGTCACTCAGATCATCCTCGTCGAGGCGCTGGTGGGCCGCGGTGTGGGTTACGGCCTGCTCATGTCCCGGCCCAACACGCTCCCCGTGAGCATCGAGGGGCGGCCGATCGCCGTCCGTCCCCTCGACCCGCCCGTGACTCTCGCCCACGTCGTGGGAATCTGGCCCGAGGAGATGACCCTCACGCCGCGCGCCGCGGCCCTGCTCGACTATGCGGTCGAGAAGCTCGGCGGCTACGACCACGCAGACGCCATGGACACCCAGGCTTGCACCCGTCAGGGTCACAGGCCCGCTGTGGCGGGTTGAACGGATCGAGCCGCCGTTGCGCTTCCCGCAGATCGACCTCAGAGCAGAGCCAGCCGCCCCACGATCCTGTCGACACGGTTACGGGGGCCGACCACGCTGACCGCGTAGTAGGGGAGTGCGCCACCGGAGGTCGCCGCCACGCTGCCGAGGTACTCGTCGTAGACCCTGGTCAGCTGAGCGGCGGCGGGCATGTCGGCGACGAACACGTCGTCGGCCGTCGCGGCCTTCTCGCGGATGACGGCCAGCTGCTCCGGCGTCGCGCGCAGCACCGAGCATCCGGCCCACGGCAGTCCGGGATGCGTGCTGCCATCCGCGTCGATCGCGTCGGGGCCGAGCAGGGCGCCCACGTTCGCTGCGGTGGAGGCCGCCGTGCAGATCGCCGCGTTGGCGGCGATCCCCGCCGGCAGCGATGCGTCGACGACGACCACCCATTTGAGCCGGGCCGAGCGGGTCGGGGCGGCGGTGTCCACCTCATGGGCCTGGAAGCCGACGGCTGCGGTCATGGAGTCTCCTTTCGTTCGGTCTGAACCCTCAGAACCTAGCCGGGATGCGGAGATCCTGCTGAGAGTCCGCACGAAGTTCGGCAATGGCGCTATTCTGGCCGGCATGGACGAACTTGATCGGGCGATTCTGCGCGAACTCCAGTCGGATGCGCGGCGCAGCAACCGCGAGGTCGCTGCGGCCGTCGGCGTCTCGCCGAGCACTGCGCTGGAGCGCACGAGAGCGCTGCGCCGGCGCGGCATCATCCGGGGCGCGAGCCTCGACGTCGACCTCTCCGCGATCGGCCGGCCAGTGCAGGCGCTCATCGCCGTGCGGGTTCGACCGCCCTCCCGCCCGGTCATCGAGGGCTTCCGTGACTGGGTCGCCTCCCTGCCCGAGACGATCGGCGTGTTCGTGACGAGCGGGAACGAGGACTTCATCATCCACGTGGCGGTCGCCGACAACGAGAGTCTCTACGCCTTCGTCATCGACCGGCTGACCCAGCGGCGTGAGATCGCGGATGTCCGGACCTCGGTCGTGTACGAGCACCTGCGCAACGGCAGTCCCCAGCCGGTGGACTGAGACGGACACATGTGCTGGATCGCGGCGGGGATCTCGCTCATCAGCATCACCGGACGAGCCGTCCCTCCCCGTCGCGGACATTCACCCGGTGCGCGCTCAGGATGGAGATGCGGTTGAAGGCGTTGATGGCCACCGCGACCCACTCGGCCGCGACGTACGTCGCCTCACCGAGCACCGAGCGCGCCCCGGCCAGGTCCGCTCGCGCGTCCTCCGTCAACGGCAGTCGGGTTGCCGCCTCGGCGATGGCCAGCACGGCCTGCTCGCGCTCGTCGTACAACTCCGCGTCGCGCCAGGCCGGAAGCATGTCGAGCTTCTGTTGGGGGACGCCGGCCTGCCGGGCCTCGCGCGAGTGCAGATCGAGGCAATAGGCGCACGCGTTCACCTGCGATGCGCGCACCTTGAGGAGTTCGGTCTCCTGGGCGGTCAGCCCGCCCTGGAGTGCGGCCTCCGCGACCGCGGCCGACCACTCCCGTGCGGCCTGCCACGCGTCGGGCGAGGATTTGTCGAGGTAGGGGATCATGCGCTCTCCTGTGCGTGCCGGAAACGTGGCCGCGTCAGTCCACGGTCTCGGCGCCCACGCGCTTCGCGAGGACGGCTTGCCAGTCGCCGGGAAGGCGGTTCGCCGGACCCGGGACGCTCTGGTGCTCGGGATGGCTGGCCGGTGCCGCGAGTTCCGGGCCGTCCACGTACTGGTCGGTGCCGAAGTCCCAGAACCAGTCCTCGCCGGGCTCGAAGCTCTGAATGAAGCGGTGGCCGGTCGCCTCGGCGTGGGCGCGTCCGTGCCGTCCCAGGGAGTCGTCGCAGCAACCGACGTGGCCGCACGCCGCGCAGCGTCGCAGGTGCACCCACCAGCCGCCGTCGCGGTCGCATTCGAGGCAGCCGGTGCCGCTGGGCGGGACGTTCGGGTCGATTCCGTCGGTCATCGTTCACTCCTCACCTGGTACCGAGCTCGTACGGGAGAAGGCACTCGCCGAACGGCACTCACTCTAGTCCGCGGGCGCCTGCGATCACCCGGACGATGGGCGGCCAGGGAGGCGTGCCTCGCCGCACCTCGTTCCGAGTCCTACGACGCGGGAGGCGCGGTCGATTGGCGCACCACCAGGCGGGTGGGGATCGGGATGGACTCGGCGGCGGTCTCCGGCTCTTCGAGCGCGATCAGGACCTGCTGCATGGTGAGCGCGCCCAGGGAGCCGAAATCCTGGCGGACGGTCGTGAGCGGCGGCACGAAGTAGGCCGCCTCCGGCACGTCGTCGAAGCCGACGACGCTGATGTCTTCGGGGATACGCAGCCCGCGGCCGCGCAGCGCCGCCATGACGCCGATCGCCATTTGGTCGTTCGCGACGAACACCGCAGTGGCCGACCCCACTGCCAGCTGCGAGCCGAACCGGAAGCCGCTCTCGGCCGACCAGTCGCCGTGGCTGAGCTCGGTCGCCACCAGCCGCGCCTCGGACAGTTCGTCGCGCCATCCGCGCACACGTTCGATGGCGTCGGGCGAGACCTCGGGGCCGGCCAGGCTCGCGATGCTGCGGTGGCCGAGCTCCACCAGGTGGCGCACCGCCTCGCGAGCACCGCGGTATTGGTCGATCGATACGGTGAGCGGGCCTCGATGCTGGCCGGCCGCGACCGCGATGATCGGGACGCCGGCTTCGAGGGCGCGGACGACATCCAGCTGGGCGACGTCCTCGGCGATCAACACGACTGCCTCGACGCGCTCCCGCAGCAGCGACTCGACCACGCCCCGGATCGAGCTGACGTCGCCGGAGACCGAGGCGACGCTGATGACGCTGTAGCGGGCCTCGCGCGCCGCCTCGCTGAAGTGGATGGCGATGGAGGAGGGGCCGAAGTCGGCGCTCGCCGGGGTGATCAGTCCGATCATCCGGGTGCGCCGGGTGACAAGCGCACGCGCGGCCGGCGACGGGGTGTACCGGAGCTTCTTGATCGCCTGCTCGACGCGCTGGCGGGTGGCAGGCCGCACTCCGGGAACATCGTTGAGCACCCGCGACACCGTCTGATGCGACACGCCCGCCAGGCGTGCCACATCGAAGATGTTCGCCACCTTCGCCGGTCTGTCCTCTGCGCTCACCTCTCGGTCCGCCTGATCCCAGCACGGCCCGCGGTACGTGCCGGCTCGGTCGTCCCGGCCTCGGCGCCTTTCGGCTCGGCTGCCTCAGGCTCCTCCGAGTCTGCACTGGCGACCATCGCCAGGAGGGATTCGAAACTCACGTCGTCCGCATCCAGCGTGGCGATCACCTCCCGGTCCCTCAGAACGACGATGCGGTCGCCCACCCGCAGGACCTCCTCGAGCTCCGCCGAGATGAACAGGATGGTCATACCCGATTCTGCCAGTTCGCTGACGAGTCGCTGGATCTCGACCTTCGCACCGACATCGATGCCGCGGGTGGGCTCGTCGAGAGCGAGGATGCGCGGCGACAGGGCGAGCAGCCGCGCAAGCATGACCTTCTGCTGGTTGCCACCGGAGAGTGCGCCGGCCGGCCGTTCCGGGTCGGCGGGCCGGATGTCCAGGGCCTCGATCCAGCTCGCCGTCAGTTCGTCCTGACGTGCGCGCGGGATGCGGCGGACCCACCCCTTCTCGGCCTGCAGTGCGAGCGTGATGTTCTCCCGGACGGTCAGCTCGCCGATGATCCCCTCGAGCTTCCGGTTCTCGGAGGAGTACGCGATGCCCGCGCGCAGGCCGTCGCGCGGGCCCGACAGCCGCCGCGGCGCTCCGTCGACGACGATGGATCCTGCTTCGATGCCGTCGATCCCGGCCAGGAGCCGCGCGAGTTCCGTGCGGCCGGATCCGAGCAACCCCGCGAGTCCGACCACTTCTCTTTCATACAGGTCGACGGTCGCGGGTTTCAGCATCCCGCGCCGCTCGATCCCGGTCGCGGACAGCACCGGGGCGGACGCCTCGACGCTGGACGGGGTGTCGGGCCGGGCGTCGACGCGCTCGAGCTCCGCGCCCTCCCTGCCGAGCATCTTGTGCACCAGATCGATCCGCAGCAGCTCGGTCGTCAGGTATTCGCCGACCAGCTCGCCGTTGCGGAGCACCGTGACCCGGTCGCAGATCTCGTAGACCTGTTCGAGGAAGTGCGAGACGAAGAGGATGGCGATGCCGCGCGAGCGCAGCTCCCGGATGACGCGGAAGAGTTCCGTCACCTCGTCCTGGTCGAGGCTCGACGTCGGCTCGTCGAGCACCAGCACCTTGAGGTCGGCGGAGACGGCGCGGGCGATCGCGACCAGCTGCTGCACCGCCAGTGAGTACGAGCCGAGCGGGCTGGCCGGGTCGATGTCCAGCCCGAGGCCGACGAGGGCGCGCTGTGCTTCGGAGCGCATGCGGGCCCAGTCGATCCCGCCCCGGCGGCGCGGCTCCCGGCCGAGCATGACGTTCTCAGCGACGGTCAGGTTGGTCAGCAGGTCCACCTCCTGGTAGACCGTGCGGATGCCCGCCTTCTGGGCCTGCCGCGGGTTCGCGAACGTGCGGACCACCCCGTCGAGCCGCACCGTGCCCGAGTCGAGGGGGATGACGCCGGTGATCGCGCGGATCAGCGTCGACTTGCCTGCCCCGTTCTCGCCCATGAGGGAGTGGACTTCGCCCGGGAACATCCGGAAGTCGACGTTGGAGAGCGCCGCGTCTCCCGCATACCGCACGGACGCACCGCTGACCTCGACGACAGGGTCGACATGCATCGTCGCCTCGCGCTCCTTGTCCGCCTGGGTGACGGAGTACACACTACTATCGGCGGCTACGCCCGTCCTGCAGCGCTTACTTTCTGCTGGTCCGGGCGACGATGAGCCGCTGCACGACCACGAACGCCAGCAGCAGGATGCCGATGGTGATCCGGGTCCAGGAGGCGTCGGCGCCGAGGAAGGTGATGGACACCTTGATCACGCCGTAGACGAGCACGCCGACCAGCGAGCCGATCACGTAGCCGCTCCCGCCGGTCAGCAGGGTGCCTCCGATGACCACGGCGGCGATGGTGTCGAGCTCGGTGCCGATTCCGTTCAGGCTGTAGCCCGCGGCCGTGTAGGAGGTGAACAGCAGGCCGGCGACGCCGGCGCAGGTCCCACTGATGACGTAGACGAGGACTCGGGTGCGCGCGACCGGCAGGCCCATCAGCAGTGCGGACTGCTGGTTGCCGCCGACGGCGTAGACCGTGCGCCCGAAGCGCGTGTAGCCCAGGACCCAGATCGCCACCGCGACGACGAGCAGGGCGATGATCACCGTCGGCGTGATGTACCAGCCTCCGGAACCCAGCTTGGTCGATTGCAGCCACAGCACCGCCGGCTCTTTGACCTGGATCGCCTCGAGGCTGACCACGAAGCACAGGCCCCGCGCCAGGAACATCGCGGCGAGGGACGCGATGAACGGCTGCACATCGAAGTAGTGCACCATCACACCGATGGTCAGACCGAACAGCGCTCCGGCGGCGATCATCAACGGGATCACCAGCGGCGTCGGGATGCCCGCCGCGAGCAGCTTGGCGCCCAGGATGCCCGTGAAGGCCATCACGGCACCGACCGAGAGGTCGATCCCGCCGCTCAGGATCACGAAGGTCATTCCGGCGGCCAGCACGATCAGATAGGCATTGTCGACGAAGAGCGACGACAGGATGCGCGGGGTGACGAACACCCCGAAATACCCCTGACCGGCGGCGAGCATCAGGAGGAGGATGGTCACCGCGGCGAGGACCGGCGCCCACGACGCCTTGTTCCTCAGCCGGTGCCGCCAGGACGGCGCGATTCGGACGCTCCGGGTGGGTTCGAGGATCGGGGTCGCGCTCATGCCGCGCTCCTTTCGGTTTCCGCCGTGCGCGCTGCGATGCGCGGCTGCGGTGGTCGCAGTCGTCCGAGCCACGCGCGCACCCGCCGCGACTGCGACAAGCACACGATGATCACGACGGCCGCCTTGAAGACCGGTGTCACCGCCGGCGGAACGCCGAGGAAGGTGATGGTCGAGGTCAGGGTCTGCAGGATGAAGACGCCGATGACGGTGCCCGCGAGCGTGAACTTGCCGCCCGCCAGCGAAGTGCCGCCGAGCACCACCGCGAGGATGGCGTCCAGCTCGATGTTCAGGCCGGCGTTGTTGGCGTCCGCCGCCATGATGTTGGAGCTGTAGAGGATGCCCGCGATTCCGGCCAGCAAGCCGCTCAGGCCGTAGAGGCTCCACACGATGCCGCGAGAACGCACCCCGGCGAGGCGGCTGGCCGACGGGTTGATGCCGACCGACTCGGTCAGCACGCCGAGTGCTGTCCGGCGCACGAGCAGGCTGATGACGATGATCGCGCCGATCGAGACGATGAAGGCGAAGGGCAGCCCGAAGACATACCCCTGAGAGATGTACGCGTACGGCGCGCTCGTGATCGTCGTGATGAAGCCACCGGTGATCAGGAGGGCGATCCCACGCCCCGCCAGCATCAGCACCAGTGTCGCGATGATCGGCTGGATGCCGAGCACCGCCACCAGGAAGCCGTTCCAGAGCCCGAACAGCAGACTGATCACGACGGCCGTGAGGATGGCCGTGCTCACCGTCCCCAGGCTGCCCGGCGACCCGGACCCGGAGATGATCGTCAGGGCCACGGCGCCGGAGATCGCCATCTGCGCACCGACCGACAGGTCGATGCCCCGCGTCGCGATGACCAGGGTCATCCCGAGGGCGATCAGCATCAGCGGCGCGCTGTTGCGCAGGATGTCGATGAGCGACCCGTACAGCTCGCCGTCTTTGACGGTGATGCTGAGGAAGCTGGGCCGTGAAATGGTGTTCAGGACGATGAGCGCCAGCAGTGCGCCGATCGGCCACACCAGCCGATGCCTGAAGATCGTGCTCATGCTGCGCCCTCCTTGGCGATCAGCGCGACGATGTCATCGACATCGACGTGACTTTCATTGTCGAGTTCCGCGATCTTGCGGCGATCCCTCATGACTACCACCCGTTGCGAGAGCCGCACCACTTCATCCAGCTCGGAGGAGATGAAGATGAGGGCGAGGCCGCCCGACGCGAGTTCGACGATCAGCCGCTGGATCTCCGCCTTGGCTCCGATGTCGATGCCGCGGGTCGGCTCGTCGAGGATGAGCAGTTGCGGGTCCGTTGCGAGCCACCGGGCGAGAAGGACCTTCTGCTGGTTGCCGCCCGAGAGGTTGCGGATCAGCGCGTTGGGATTGGCCGGCCGGATGCCGAGGGACTCCATGTACTGCCCGACGATCCGCGCCTGCTCCGCCTTGGTGACCCGGCGGAGCCAGCCGCGCTTCGCCTGCACGCCGAGCACCAGGTTCTCGGCCACCGTCAGGTCTGCGATGATGCCCTCCTCCCGGCGATCCTCGGACGAGAAGGCGATGCGCTGCTCGACGGCGTGGCGTGGGCTCGTCAGCCGTGCCGTGGATCCTCTGACCGAGACGCGTCCCTGATCGGCGCGATCCGCGCCGTAGATGAGCCGGGCCAGCTCCGTGCGCCCGGAGCCGAGCAGGCCGGCGATGCCGACCACCTCGCCGTCGTAGACCTCGAGGTCGAACGGCTCGACCGATCCCTTGCGACCCACGAGTGCTGCGCTCAGAACCGGCGCGCCTGCGCGATCGACCTGACGGTCGGCCGACCGGCCGATGGACTCGAACTCGGCCAGTTCCCGGCCGAGCATCGCCGCGATGAGCTCCGTGCGGCTGATCTCCTCGATGGCGTGCTCGCCGATGAGGCGACCGTTGCGCAGCACGGTGAGACGGTCCGAGATCTCGTAGATCTGGTCGAGGAAGTGGGAGACGAAGAGGATGGCGACGCCGCGGTCGCGCAGTGCCCGCATCACGGCGAAGAGCTGTTCGACCTCGAAGCGGTCGAGGCTGGACGTCGGCTCGTCGAGCACCAGGACCTTGCAGTCCACCACCACGGCCCTGCTGATGGCGACCAGTTGCTGCACCGCCAGGGAGTGAGACGACAGCGGCGACCGCGGATCGATGTCGAGGCCGAGCTCGCCGAGGAACCGGGACGCCTCTTTGTGAGTGGTCCGCCAATCCACCCCGAAGGGCCCGCGCTTCTCGTTGCCGAGCATGACGTTCTCGCCCACCGAGAGATTGGTGCAGAGATTCACCTCTTGGTAGACGGTGGCGATGCCGGCGTCCTGCGCGTCGGCGGTGCCGGCGAAGGTGCGCGGCTCGCCTCCGACCGCGATCCGGCCGCTGTCGATCGGGTAGACGCCGGTCAGCGCTTTGATCAGCGTGGACTTGCCCGCCCCGTTCTCGCCGAGCAGAGAGTGGATCTCACCCGGCCGAAGGGTGAAGTCGACCTGGTCGAGCGCCTTCACCCCGGGGAACGAGATGGAGATGTCGCGCATCTCGACAACATTGTCGGTCACGTGTGAGCCTGCTTTCCTCGATGGGATGGCCACGGGGCGAGCCTGCGCGCGCCCCGTGGCCTCCTATTCCGTCTGATCAGTACTTGCGGGTGGGGAGGGCTTCCTTGGCCGCCGCCTGGTCGAACGCGAGGTCCTTCGCGGTGTAGGCCTTGTCGACCTTCTTGCCGGCGATGACATCCTTCACCACGGAGGCGACCTGGTCGCCGAGCAGCGGGTTGCACTCCACGACGTAGTTGAACTGGCCGTTCGCCAGAGCGGTGAGCCCGTCCTTCGTGCCGTCGATGCTGACGATCTTGATGTCCGTTCCCGGCGTCAGACCAGCGGCCTTGATGGCATCGAGGGCGCCGAGACCCATGTCGTCGTTCTGAGCGAACAGCAGGTTGATCTTCTTGCCGTACTTCTGCAGGAAGCCTTCCATGACGGTCTTGCCGTCGGCGCGGGTGAAGTTACCGGTCTGCGAGTCGAGCTTGGTGATCGACGTTCCGGCGATGCTCGACGAGAAGCCCTTGGCCCGGTCGATCGCGGGAGCGGAACCAGTGGTTCCCTCCAGGACGACCATGTTGGTCGGGGAGGTCCCGAGCGTGCTCGCCGCCCAGCTGCCGGCGGTCTCGCCCTCCTTCTTGAAGTCGTCGCCGATCCAGCTGGCGTAGAGGCTCGGGTCGGCGTCGATCGTGCGGTCTTCGAGGATCACCGGGATCTTGGCGTCCTTCGCCTCCTTGAGGACATCGTCCCAACCGGTGGTGACGACGGCG
>NZ_JBNDHX010000018.1:0-50140 GCF_056755275.1 Leifsonia sp. HAY1-4F | reverse complement strand
CAACAAGGCCGTGGACGATGTCACCAGCGGCATCTGGTGGACCTCGATCTACCCGGGTCTCGCGATCGTGCTGGTGGTGCTCGGGATCACGCTGGTCGGCGAGAGCCTGAACGACCTGGCCGACCCGCGCCTGCGCGGTCGTCGGCGGGCCGCAGCGGCGTCGGGCGAGGTCGCCGAGACATCGGTCGTCCCCGGTGGCGTCCTCGCCGCCGGTCCCGGTGGTGTCGACGGCCTGGAACCGGGCGGATCGTTCAGCGACGAGGGAATCGAGGTGCGCCCATGAGCGACGTCGTCCAGATCGAAGACCTCTCGGTCTCGTTCTCCACCGACGCCGGTGCCGTGAAAGCGGTCGACGGCGTGAGCCTGACCGTCGCGCCGGGGGAGGTGCTCGCCATCGTCGGCGAGTCCGGCTCGGGCAAGACGGTGACGGCCAAGACGATCCTGGGCCTGCTCCCCGAGACGGCGACTGCGTCCGGAGCCGTCATCCTGCGCAGCCGCGACGGCGCGACCGAGGCGGATGTCATCTCGATCGACAAGCGGCGCCTGCGTCAGGTGCGCGGCACAGACGTCGCCATGGTCTTCCAGGAGCCGTCGACGGCACTGAACCCCGTGTATCCGGTTGGCTGGCAGATCGCGGAGGGCCTTCGCGCGCACGGGAGGCTGTCGAGGAAGGAGGCGCGGGCGAAGGCCATCGAGATCCTCGACCGCGTCGGCATCCCGGAGCCGGAGAAGCGCGTCAAGTACTACCCGCACCAGTTCTCCGGCGGCCAGAAGCAACGCATCGTCATCGCGATGGCGCTGGTGCTGAATCCCGGACTCATCGTCGCCGACGAACCGACGACGGCGCTCGACGTGACGGTACAGGCCGAGATCCTCGACCTGCTGCGCCGCTGCCGCGACGAGTTCGGCGCCGCCATCGTGCTCATCACGCACAACATGGGCGTCGTCGCCGACCTGGCCGACCGTGTGGCGGTGATGTACCAGGGCAAGCTGGTCGAGCAGGCCGAGGTGCGCACGCTGTTCGCGGCCCCGCAGGCGGAGTACACCCGCAAGCTCCTGGCTGCGGTTCCGAAGATCGGTCAAGGTCTCGCGGCGACCCAGGACCGCGCGATCGCCCGGGCCGAGCGTCCGCTCGCCGCGCCCGTGGTGCAGGCGCGCGACCTGCGCATCCAGTACCCCGGCCGGCTCGGCCGCCCCGGATTCGTCGCCGTCGACGGGGTGTCGTTCGACATCCGGCCCGGCGAGGTGCTGGGACTGGTGGGCGAGTCGGGATCGGGCAAGACCACGATCGGCCGGGCCATCGCCGGTCTGAACCGCGTCAGCGGCGGGTCCCTCCAGGTGCTGGGGCTCGAGATGAACGGGATGCGCGAGCGCCAGTTCCGCAAGGTGCGCAGCGACCTCGGCTTCGTCTTCCAGGACCCAGCGTCGAGCTTCAACCCGCTGCTCACAGTCGCGGAATGCGTGGCTGAGCCGCTGGTGGTGCACGGCCGCGCATCGTCGGCCGCCGAGGCGCGCCGCCGGGTGGACGAGCTGCTGGAGGCGGTGCAGCTGCCGCGTGCCTACGGCGATCGGTACCCGCACGAGCTGTCCGGCGGTCAGCGGCAGCGGGCCAGCCTGGCGCGCGCGCTCGCTCTGGAACCGACGCTGCTCATCGCCGACGAGCCCACCTCCGCCCTCGACGTCTCGGTGCAGGCCCGCGTGCTGGAACTGTTCGCCGAGCTGCAGAGGGAGTTCGGGTTCGCTTCGCTGTTCATCAGTCACGACCTGGCCGTGGTAGACCTGCTGGCCGACCGCATCGCCGTCCTGCACCGCGGCAAGCTCGTGGAGGAGGGAACGGGCGCCGAGGTGCTCGGCAGTCCTCGCGAGCCGTACACGCAGCGTCTGCTGGCGTCCCTCCCGGTGCCGGACCCGATCGAACAGGCCGACCGGCGGGAGGCGCTGCACCGCCTGCAGTCGCAGAGCGCCTAGGGTCGAGGGTGTGAGTTCCGAGCCCGCCATCGTCGTCAGCGACCTGTCCGTCGAATACCCCGCGCGAGGCCCCAGCGCGTCGTGTGTCGCCCTGCGCGGGATCGACTTCCGTCTGGAGCACGGGCAGGTCCTCGGGGTGCTCGGCGAGACGGGCTCGGGCAAGAGCACGCTGGCGCAGGTGCTGGCGGGCCGGGTGCTCCCTGCTCGTGCATCCGAGCCGGGTCCGCGGATCACCGGCGGAGAGGCGTCGGTGCTCGGTCATCCGCTGCGCAAGGCGCGCAAGCGCGACCTCGCGGAGGTGACCTTCCACGTCGGGTACCTGCCGCAGGAGGCGGCCGCAACTCTGGAGCCGACGCTCAGCGTGCAGGACAACGTGACCCTGCCCATCTTCGAGCGCGACGAGCACTACTCGCGACGCCTCGCGGGGCAGCGGGCCGCGACCATGCTGGACACGGTGCACCTGCCGTTGAGCGTGCTGAACAAGTACCCGTACCAGCTGAGCTCGGGTCAGCGGCAACGGGTGGCGCTCGCGCGGGCCCTCGTGCTCGGCCCGAGGATCCTGATCGCCGACGAGCCGACCGCGGGCATCGACGCCACGGTGCGCGATGCGGTGATCGACCTGCTCGCCCAGTTGCGCGAGCATCCCGAGTTCTCGGCGGTGATCGTCAGCCACGACCTCGCGGTCCTGCGGCGGGCGACGGACACCTCGCTGGTGCTGCACGCCGGCCGGCCTGTCGGGTTCGGTCCGATCGAGGACGTCCTCGCCGACCCGACGCATCCGTTCGTCGCCGGCCTCGCACGCGCCCTGAAGCCGCCGCAGCAGCGCACGGAGCGGCGTCCGCAGCGCGACACGCGGCGAGCAGCAGCATCCACGGCGCCCGCAACCACAGTGGCCGCGACCTCACAGCCGAAGAGCACGAAGGAGATCTGATGTCGGATTCTGCAGACGCGGGCTCTCCGCGCCATCGAGCCGTCCTGGCCGATCCGGTCGCGGCGGTGCCGGCGGACCAACGACCCGAGCCCGGCCCGATCGCCGTGCTGCCTGAGCCCGAGCAGCAGTTCGTCCAGGCTGTCGAAGCGGCCGGCGGGACCGTCGAGCCGCTCTCGGACCGCACTCGCGGGGTGGTGTGGCTGTCCTATAAGGATGCGAACGCCTTCCCGCCGGTGCTCGAGGCGCATCCGGGCATCGGCTGGGTGCAACTCCCGTTCGCCGGCGTGGATGCGTTCGCCGGCGTCATCGCGTCGGAAGACCGCCCCGGGCTGGTCTGGACGAGCGCGAAAGGCGCCTACGCGCAACCCGTGGCCGAGCATGCACTGGTGCTGAGCCTTGCGCTGCTGCGGCTGATCCCGAAGCGGGTGCGGGCACGTTCCTGGGCGACCGAGCAGGAGGGGCGGTCGCTGTACGGACTGGACGTCGTCATCGTCGGCGCCGGGGGGATCGCCCGGGAGTTGATGCGCCTGCTGGAGCCGTTCGGTGTGCGCGTGACCATCGTGCGCCGCTCGTCCGAACCGGTCGAGGGAGCCGCTCGCACGGTGACCGCCGACCAGCTCACGTCCGTGCTGCCCTCCGCCGACCTCGTGGTGGTGGCCGCTGCACTGACCGGAAGCACGCGGCACCTCTTCGGCCCGGAGGAGTTCGCCGCGATGAAGCCGACCGCCTACCTGGTGAACATCGCCCGCGGCGGACTGGTGGATACGAATGCGCTGCTCGACGCCCTGCGTTCGGGCGCTCTGGCGGGCGCGGGTCTCGATGTGACCGACCCGGAACCGCTGCCGGACGGTCATCCGCTGTGGGACGAGCCGCGCGTGCTCATCACCCCGCACCAGGCGGACACCCCCGAGATGACGGCTCCGCTGCTGGCCGAGCGCGTCCGCCTGAACGTGCAGGCGTTCCTCGGCGATGGCCGCTTCGTGGGAGTGGTGGACCCGGTCGCGGGCTACTGAGTGGCGACGCGCGCGGGATGCTGGCCGGATTTCCCGAGCACCCGCGAAGCTTGCTAGAGTAGCTTCGCTGATCAAGCATTCCTCGATAGCTCAATTGGCAGAGCAGCCGGCTGTTAACCGGCAGGTTCTTGGTTCGAGTCCAAGTCGGGGAGCTTCGAAACCCCCGGTCTTCTGCGGAAGGCCGGGGGTTTCTGCGTGTGCGGGCGAATGGCCGCGCGGGGCGCCTGCGGTCGGACGCCCTATTGCCACCCCGGCTGCACGAGGCCGGTCTCATAGGCGAGGACGACGAGGTGCACCCGGTCGCGCGCATCCAGCTTCGTCATGATCCGCGAGACGTGCGTCTTCGCGGTGAGGGGGCTGAGGTAGAGCCGTTCGCCGATCTCCGTGTTGGTGAGGCCGTGCGCAACGAGCGCCAGCACTTCGCGCTCCCGCTCGGTGAGCTGTTCGAGGAGCGCGGAGTCCGGCGCCGGCCGGAGCCCGCCCGAGACGCGCTCGATCAGGCGCCGTGTGACGCCGGGGGAGAGCAGCGCATCCCCAGCGGCCACCACACGGACAGCGCGGATGAGCTCGACCGGCTCCGTGTCCTTCACCAGGAACCCGCTCGCCCCGGCGATGATCGCCTGCGCGACGTACTCGTCCAGCTCGAAGGTCGTCACGATGACGATCCGCGTCCCGGCGAGCCCAGAGTCGGCGACGATCTCTCCCGTCGCCCACAGTCCGTCGCCGTCCGGCATCCGGATGTCCATCAGCACGACGTCGGGATGCGTCTGCCGTACCAGGTCGACGGTCGCCTGGCCGGTCCCGGCCTCCCCGACGATCTCGACGTCGTCCTCCGCCTCCAGCAGGGCGCGGAAGCCGGCCCTGACCAGCACTTGGTCGTCCGCGAGCAGGACCCGGATCACCAGGTGCCCCCGGATCGCGATGCAGCCGGGATGCGCGCCTCCACGGTCACGCCCCCGCCCTCGGGCGTTCGTACCTCGAAAATTCCGCCGAGCAGCTCGGCGCGTTCACGCATCCCGAGCATTCCCTTGCCCGTCGCTCCGCCTGAGGTCGCGTCTGCCGCCGAGACGCCCTCCGGCAGGCCGCGTCCGTCGTCCTGGACCGTGAGCACGAACGAGCCCTCGCTTTCGGCCAACCGGATCGTCACCCTCGTCGCCTGTGCGTGCCGCCCCGCATTGGTGAGCGATTCCTGCACGATCCGGTAGAGCGCCAGCTGCGTCGCCGCGGACGGCGTCGAGTGCAGCTCGGACTCGTAGGAGACCTGCAACCCCGCCTTGCGATAGGTCTCCACGAGGACGGGGATGCGTGCGAGATCCGGCTCGGGGGAGCGCGCCGCGTAGCCGTCGGGTCCACGCAGGAAGCCGAGCACGCCGCGCACCTCCTCCAGCGCCTGGCTGCTGGTCGACCTGATCGCCTCCAGGCTTTCGCGTGCCTTCTCCGGGCGGGAATCGAAGAGGTGGAGGCCGACCCCCGCCTGCACGCTGATCTGCGACAGGGAGTGGGCGAGCACGTCGTGCAGTTCGCGCGCGATGCGCAGGCGCTCCGCCTCTGCGGCGGACTCGCGCCGGGCGGCGACCGCCCGGGCGACCTCGCGGTAGCGCTCCCGTCGGTTGCGCATACCTTCTCCGAGCCCGAGGAGAAGGCACAGAACCAGCGCCACGATCAGGGGACGGATGAGCGCTCCCGCCTGTCCGCGCAACAGGTAATCGGCGGCCGGAACCGCGAGGGCGAAACCGGCGATCGTCCACCATGCCCAGATGCGGGCGCCGTGCACGACGGCGCTGACGACGGCGAACGCGAGAGGCACAGCCGCGAACGGCGGCCCTGAGGTCACGGCGATCGCAGGCCCGGTCAGCACGGCGATCGCGACGACGGTCGCACCGGGATGCGTTCTCGCCAGCAGGAGCAGGAAGGAGGCCACGAAGGCGAGCAGGACGAAGGCCAGGGTCACCGGATTGTGGGCGGAGTCATGCCAGGCGAACACGAGCCCCGGGAGCTGAAAGAGGGCCGCGACGATCACGACGAACCAGCGAGCCCCCCGTGGACGACCGCGGCGTGCCCAGGGCGGACCGGGCCAGTCGCCGGCGCCTGGGAGGGGGTGCTCGGGATGCGCGGGCGCGCCGCCGCCTGGATCGGGTGGCGCGTTCCAGGGCATCTCCTCATGCTAGCTACGCCCGTACGCGGCCCGCATGCTCCTGGGGGAGTACACGCAATCGCTCCCGGCGGCGGATTCGCGCGATGCACCTGCGGACGAGGCTGTCCGTGACGGTCCGCGACAGGCGTGGGCCACTCATGGATTGGACACACATCATGCTCAGCTCACTGGCCACCGCCGTCGCAGCAGCGCCGTGCGCTTTCGGTTACGGCGCGCCGTTCGTCGGCTGGTGGTGGATCTTCATCCCGATCTTCTGGATCCTCGTCTTCGTGCTGATCTTCGGCTTCTTCGGGCGGCGCTGGCGCCGGGCGGCTATCGCTCGCGGCGGGTACGGCAGCTGGGGGCCTCATGGCAGCACCCGCTCCGCCGAACAGACCCTCGCGCAGCGGTACGCGAACGGCGACATCGACGAGCAGGAGTACCGGGCGCGGCTGGAGGTGCTGCGCGCCAACCGCGACAGCGCCTGAGGCACAAGGACGGACCTGGCACGCCGGACATCGCGGACAGAAGGCGGCCAGGAACGCCCGGATCGCGCACAGCCGAGGGGCGGCGGAGTTCTCCACAGAGTGGAGCCGCCGCCCCTTCGGCGTGCCATGCAGCCCGATAGGATCGACCGGGTCGCGCAGCCGTGCGGCGGAAGGGACGGAAGATGGACGTCATCGCGCTGGTCGCCGCCGCGCTGGGGCTTGCCACGCTCGTCTTCCTCGGCCTCTGGCTGTGGGAGCGCAGCCGCCGCATCCGCCTCCGCGACACGCGGCAGGAGTCGGAGTGGGACCGCATCGACCGCGAGCTCGACCTCGCAGAACAGGCGGGCCGGTTCCGCATCGTCGGCGATCTCGGGGATGTGGCCATCCAGTCCGTCTCGCGGTTGGTCACGCAGGCCGAGGCCGTCCGCTACGCGGCGGACGCGGATCCCGCGGCGGCTCTCCGCTCGGCGGGCGTGCTCGAGACCTCCGCCCGTGACGCGCTTGCCGACCTCCGCCGCCTGCAGGCGGTCGCGCGGGAGGCGCAGGACGCCTCGCTTCCGCAGCCCAGCCTCCACTCGGCGCGCGATCTGTTCCGCGTGATGCGGGATGCCGGGCTCGCAGTCACGTTCCGCGAGACCGGGGAGCGCTTCGACCTGCGCCCGGGCGCAGAACTCGCCGTGTTCCGCATCCTGCAGACGAGCCTGGAGAACGCGCTCAAGCACGGCGGCGCCGGCACGAATGCAGCCGTCGCCTTCTCGTGGACGCCCGACGGCCTCCAGGTGAGCGTCGAGGACGACGGCATCCGCGCGGCCGCCCGCCGGTTGGGTCTCGATCGCGAGGGCGTCGACCAGGCCACCGCGTATGGTGTCGCCGACGATGTCCGGGCGCTCACCGAGCACTACGAGGGTGTGGGGATCATCGAGATGCGCGAGCGTGCGTCCCTTTTCGGCGGCACGCTGAACGCGCAGACCGTCGCGGGCATCGGCTTCACCCTGTCAGCAGTCTTCCCGGCGCTCCGCCACCACAACGGCGTCCACGGGGTCGACCTGCGTCGCTGAGGCGGCCTCCGCCGTGACGGCCGGGTGCCTCCTGGCGGCCCGGCGAGCCGTGCGTCAGTCCTCCAGGTGGTCGCGTCCCGGGAGCCAGCTCAGCCCGGGGACACCCCAGCTGTTCTTGCGCTGTGCCTTCTGCGCGGCCTTCCCGAAGGGATGCGCGAGCCGGTCGACATACAGCACGCCGTCGAGGTGGTCGTACTCGTGCTGGAAGATCCGCGCCAGCCAGCCGTCCGCGCGCACCTCGAACTCGGCGCCATCGAGATCGGTCGCCTGCAGGATCACGCGCTCCGCCCGGCGCAGCGGGAACCGCTCGCCCGGGAAGGAGAGACAACCCTCCGACTCCGAGTCCTCGTCCAGCTCGTCCACGGTCAGTGGGCTCTGCCACAGCGTCGGGTTGATGGCGACGCCACGATGCTGCGCGTCGTCGTCATCCGTCCAGCCGTAGACGAACAACCGCAGCGGGACACCGACCTGCGGGGCGGCGAGGCCGACGCCGGGGGCTTCGTCCATCGTCTCGAACATGTCCGCTATCAGCGTCCGCACGTCGTCGTCGATCTCGTCGACGGGACTGGCGGGGGAGTGCAGGACGGGGTCACCGGTGATCCGAATCGGGAGGACGGCCATTCGGCAAGACTATCGGGAGCATTCCTTGTAGGGTCGTGGAGTGGGTACGGAACTGATGCACGCGTTCGACCTGTCGTATCAGCCCAGCCAGCTTCTGGGCATTCCGGTCGCGCTCGTCGGTGCCTGCTTCCTGTCCGTCGGCGCCCAGCTCCAGCACCACGGTGTCGCCAAGGTGGAGTCCACGGCCGGTCGTGCCGAGAGCGGACTGAGCGGTCGTCAGCTCGGCCTCCTGCTCGCGCGGCCCTCCTGGGTGATCGGGACCCTGCTGCTGGGCCTCGCCATCGTCTTCCAGCTGGTCAGCCTCAAGCTGTCTCCGATCATCCTCGTTCAGCCGCTCGGCGTGGTGGGGCTCGTCATCACCAGCATCCTCAACGCCCGGGTCAGCGGCGTGAAGCTCAACCATCAGTCCGTGATCGCGGTCACCCTGTGCGTGAGCGGCGTCGGCGCGTTCGTGCTCCTCGCCGCCGTCTTCGCGCGCGACCTGCCGGTCTCGAGCCAGGCGCTCGTCATCATCCTCATCGTGCTCGCCGTCGTCCTGGTGGCCTTCGGGGTCCTCTTCGGGTTCTTCCGGCATCGGTTCAAGGCGATCATGTACATCGTCGGCGCCGGGGTCTTGTACGGCTTCGTGGCGACGCTCGCGAAGGTCGCGATCGCGCGCATCTCCAACCAGGAGTGGGACTGGCTGCTCGTCGCCGCCATCGTCGCACTGCTCGCTGCGGCCGTTCTGGGCGCCTACTTCGTCCAGAACGCCTACTCGTCCGGGCCTCCCGATCTGGTCATCGCGGGGCTCACCGTGATCGACCCGCTGGTGGCCGTCACCATCGGGATCCTGGTGCTCGACGAGGCCGCCGGCGCGCCCTGGTGGGCCATGCTCGGCTTCGCGCTGACCGGCGTCGTGGCCATCCTCGGGGTGTTCCAGCTGGCCAAATACCACCCGCAGACGGCATCGGACGCGCCGGTGGCGGACCGTATTACGGACGTCGTGCGGGAAAGCGGCTTAGACTAGGCCGTTGAATCGACCGGGCACCACCAACGCCCGGACCGCGAAACCGTCGCCGGATTCGCCTTCCGAAGCCCCCGACCGTAGGGAACGAACCACGTGCCTGATTCGAGCGGACCGCATCCCACGTCCCCTGTGCCCGCGGCCAAGCAGCCGCTGACCATCGTCATGGGTTGCGACACGTTCGCCCCCGACGTCAACGGCGCTGCCCGCTTCGCGGAGCGCCTCGCCGCCGGACTCGTGGAGCACGGGCACGACGTGCACATCGTCGCGCCCGCGGCCAGCCGCAGGCACGGAACGTGGGTCGAGGAGCACCAGGGTCAGAAGATGACGGTGCACCGCCTGCGCAGCTGGCGCTGGTACCCCCACGACTGGCTGAGGTTCGCGCTCCCGTGGACCAGCAAAGCGAACGCTCGCCGGGTCCTCGATCAGGTGAAGCCGGATGTCGTGCACATCCAGTCGCACATCGTCGTCGGCCGGGGCCTTGCCGCGGAGGCCGAGAAGCGCGGGATCCGCATTGTGGCCACGAACCACGTGATGGCCGAGAACGTCGTGGAGTTCACCCTCCTGCCGAAGTTCCTGCAGAAGACCTTCGTCAAGCTCGCCTGGGCGGACGCCCGCCCCACCTTCGACCGCGCAGAGGCCGTCACCACGCCGACCCGCAAAGCGGCCGAGTTCCTGGAGCGGTCGACCGGTCTCCGTGACATCCACGCCGTCTCGTGCGGCATCGACGCCCACAACTACACCCCCGACTTCACGCCCCGCACGGCGAACCGCATCCTCTTCGTCGGCCGGATCACCGGTGAGAAGCACATCGACGTGCTCCTCAAGGCGATGAAGCTGCTGCCCGCCACCCTGGATGCCCACCTCCAGATCGTCGGCGGCGGCGACCAGCTCAAGAACCTGCAGACGATGGCGGAAACGACGGGGATCACCGACCGCGTCGAGTTCCTCGGCTACGTCAGCGACCAGCAGCTGCGCGAGGCGTACAGCCGCGCCACGGTGTTCGCGATGCCGTCGATCGCCGAGCTGCAGTCCATCGCCACCATGGAGGCCATGGCCTCCGCCCTCCCGGTCGTTGCGGCTGACGCGATGGCCCTGCCGCACCTCGTGCACGACGGCGAGAACGGATACCTGTTCCGTCCGGGCGACGCGCAGGACCTCGCGGACAAGCTGGAGCGCGTGCTGACGATGCCTCAGGAGGAGCTCGATGTGCTCAAGCACGGCTCCCTCCGGATCGTCGCCGCCCACGACATCCAGACCACGATCAGCACCTTCGAAAGCCTGTATCGTGGTGAGCCGGTGGCCGACCCGGTGACGGACGCGGCCTCCAGCGTGCCCGCTCCCGAGTGACCGGGACCGGAGCGCGATCGGGGCGGTAGCTCAGCTGGTCAGAGCAGGGAACTCATAATTCCTCGGTCACGGGTTCAAGTCCCGTCCGCCCTACGCAGGAGCGCCCAGCCCAATCGGAGACAGTTCCTTGCGCTGGTAGAGTCCTCGGGTGAATGAGACCCGGCGCACCATCGCGGGCGGCATTCTGCTCGTCGGTGCGGCGACCATGCTCGCGAACGGCGCGTCTTACCTCCTATCGATGTTCGCCGCGCGGTGGATGAGCGTGCCCCAGTACGGTGCGCTCGGCGCTCTGCTGAGCATCTCGATCATCGGCGGCACGCTCGCACTCGGCGTGCAGGCGGTCGCCGCCCGCCGGATCGCAGCGAGCGGCACGGGCGTTGAGGAGGAGCGCGCCGCGATCGTCGGCCTCGGCGTGCGGCTCACTGCCGTGATCGCGGTCGGCGGACTCGTCGTCTCGTGGCCGCTGGCGATCTTGCTCGATGTCCCTCTCGCGGCCGTGGTCCTCACCTTCCTGGCCGTCGCCGCCTCTGTGACGGGATTCGGTGCGCTGGGGCTTGTCCAGGGCGATGAACGTCACCGGCATTACGGCTTCGCCTATGCGGCGATCGGCTGCCTCCGGGCAGCGGGCGGAGTGGTGGCGCTTGTCATCCGGCCCGAGGTGACCTCCGCCTGCCTGGGGATCCTTGCCGGAACTCTGGCAGGAACAGTGGTGGCGATCCTCATCGCCGGTCCCTCGCGCCCCCGGCGGCGGCTCACTGCGCGGTTGGGTCGGGAATTCGCGGCGACCACGGGATCCCTCGTGGCCCTCTATGCCCTCTCGAACACCGATCTGCTCCTCGCCCGTATCTTTCTCGACGGGGAGGCGTCAGGAGAATACGCGCTCGGATCGCTGGTCGCCAAGATCGCCTTCTTCCTCCCGTATGCAGTCATCACGGTGTTCTTCCCTAAGATGTCGGCCGGTACGCTGCGGCACGCGTTCGAGCTCGCGGTCGGCGCATCGGCAGCAATCGGGGCTGTCGCCACCGTCGGTACCGCCGTTCTGGGAGGCCCGCTCGTGTGGTTGATCGGCGGTGACAAATACGCTGGATTCGCCGCGCTCGCCTGGCTGTTCGCACTGGAGGGCAGCCTGTTCGCAGTCCTGCAGGTGATTCTCTACGCAGGATTCTCCTCGCGAGCACGGTCGCTCGGGATCCTGACGGGGTGCGCGCTGGTTGTGCAGGTCGTCGTGGTCTCGTTCTGGGTGCACCAGTCGGTTGCCGCGATCGTCCTGTGCACGTGCGTCATCGGAGCATCTCTGGTCGTGATCGGCATCGTGGTGGAGCTCCGACGGACTCGCCGCGTGGACGCTTCGGCGGCACGCCCTGGACTCGTCGGGTCGTCGCCGCGTGAATGAACCGGCGGCGGGCGGCGCTGATAGACTCCCGCGAGAGCGCACGGCGCTACTGTCGACCGCCCGAAACCGCCCGTTCGGCCACGACCATCACGAGGATCACGCAACACGCATGTCCGACCGCATTCGCTCCGGCGCGGCGAACCGCTTGTGGCCCCGGTCCACCAGCATTTTCCTCATCCTGGTCGGGGTCGTGCTCAGCGTCCTCTCGTTCGTCGTCGTCATCCACATGCCGGCCCTGCCCTGGCATTCGGCACGAGCCCACGAGCTGCAGGCGACGTACGACGCCTTCCGGCAGACCGGCACGCTTCTGATCAAGGCGGTGAACTCGGGCTCGAAGTACACGCAGGTGGCAGGCCCCGGCCCGTGGGTGTCCGCGGCCTGGGACGACGACCCCGGCGCGTACATCATTGCCAGTCTGATGAATCTGGTCACGCATTCCGGGTCGCCCTACCCGGGGCTGGGTCTTGCGGAAGCCCTCCTTGTCGCTCTTCCGCTCCTCTGGCTGCCCACCGCGGTTGCGCGCATCTTCAAGCGTGCACGTGCCGGGTATGCCGTGGTGCTGCTCCCACCCCTGATGTGGCTGCTGAACAACGGCACGATCCTCGCGGGCACCGAATACGGCCTCTCGGACTCTGTGAGCACGACCCGTGTCTATGCCCTCTACGGGATCGCCGCCTCCATCGCCTTCCTTTCGCTGTCCCTGATCGTGCTGTTCTGCACGTTCCGCCTGCGGATCGGTGCGCTGATCGCGGTGAGCTGCGGCATCGTTGTGCTCGCTTCCATCGGCGACCTCGCCCGCTCCCTCTCCGGGATGGGTATCGCGGCAGCGGTCGGCGTGCTGTGGTGGCTTCACGCACGCAAGAAATGGCGTTGGCTGGTCGGGATCGGCGCTGCGCTGACAGCGATCGCCCTGACTTTCGGCCTGCAGAACGCCACCATGTCCGGGCTCAACGCCGCCCGCAGCGCGACCACCGGTCAGAGCATGGCGGAGTTGCCGGCGTCGCACGGCACCTGGCACCCGCTCTACCTGGGTCTCGCGTATCCGCAGCCGATCACGGGGCAGCGTTCGCCCTTCGGGATCAAGTGGTCCGATGAGTTCGCCTGGGACAAGGCGCGTGCGATCGACCCCAAGGTGGTCATCGCGAGCGACCAGTACGACCTGATCATCCAGAAGCTCTATCTGGACGAAGTGAGCGCGCATCCGCTCATCGCCGCGCAGTTGTACTTCGCGAAGTTCCTCTACGTGGTAAAGCATTTCGGCGCCATGCTCGCCTTCATCCTGGTGGGACTCGTGCTGGCGCTGATGCGGCGTGCACCGCAGCGGAGGCATCTCGGCGCGGCGGTCACCGTCACCGTTCCGACGATCCTGCTCGGTCTGGTCCCGCCGGTGCTCGTGATGCCGTTCCTGTACTACTACTCCGAACTCACTGCCGGGCTGAGCATCCTCGTCGCGATCGCGCTCGGCGGATTGGTCTGGTCCCTGACCTCCATGCCGGCGCACGTGCGGGCGTCGGAGCGTAACCGGCTGAGCACTCGTGTCCTGCCATCGGAGCCGCAGGCGGAGTCCTCGGTGCGACTCAGCGTGATCGTGCCGACGCGCAACGGCTCCGCCGTCCTCGGCGGTACCCTGGCGACGCTGTCGGCGGTGCTCTCTTCCGAGGACGAGATCATCGTCGTGGAGAACGGCTCGACCGACGACACCTGGCAGGTACTGGAAGACGCGAAGGAGTCCTGGACGGCGGCCGCTGCGCTCGTGCTGCGCCAGTCGGAGCCCGGACTGGGGGAGGCGCTCCGCACGGGAGTGCTGAGCAGCCGGGGACGACGCGTGCTGCTGACGGCGGACGATCTGCCGTTCGGGTTGTCCGACATGGAACAGTTCGAGCGACTGCCGGCAGAGGTCACGGTGGCGATCGGCTCGAAGGCGCATCCCGACTCCCAGGTGCGCCGTTCCTGGCGTCGCGGGGTGCAGTCCCGCGTCTTCCGATTCCTGCGGGAAGCACTGCTGCAATCCACGGTGGGAGACAGCCAGGGCACGATCTGGGCCGAC
Source organism: Leifsonia sp. HAY1-4F (assembly GCF_056755275.1). Classification (NCBI taxonomy): domain Bacteria; kingdom Bacillati; phylum Actinomycetota; class Actinomycetes; order Micrococcales; family Microbacteriaceae; genus Leifsonia; species Leifsonia sp. HAY1-4F. Next base: position 36,134 of record NZ_JBNDHX010000018.1, on the reverse strand, counting down.
GGCGACTGGTGCCGTTCCCTGGCGATGGTCTCCCGCGAGTCGGGGTTGATGTGGACGACCGAGTTGGTCCTGGCCGCTGAGCAGCAGGGAATCCGGGTCGTCGAGGTTCCCGTCGTGCTGAGCGAAGGTCACGAATCCGGGTCCAGCCGGTTCCGCTTCGGGGATGCCTGGCGCTCCGTCGTCGGGTTCACCCGGCTCGCTGTCTACAAGGACGACTACAGCGACGAGCACTGGGTCGTCCCCCTGCACACGGGCCCCGTCCGTCAGCCAGATGGATCGATCACCTAGCGGTGCCCAGATGCCCTGGCGAGAGGGTGGTACCAGTTGGTACCATAGGGTTACGCTCCGACACGACTTCAGGAGGAATCATGGCGATGAACTTGCGACTCGATGCTGCTCATGAGGCATTGCTGGAGGCACTTTCACAGGAAGAGCGCCGGACGAAGACGGAGATCGTGAAGCTGGCCATCGAAGAGCGAGCAGCGAAGGCTGACAAGAGCGCGCGAACGCGTGCCATCTTTCAGCGGATCATGGATGAGGACGCCGATCTGCTCGATGCGCTCTCCAAATGATCGAATACGAAGTTCATCCGGGCGGTTGCTAAAATCGGTTCCCGTTCATCGAGGTCGTCGACTGGATCGAGCGCCATACGGAGGTGATGTCCGCTGGAGGCGGGGACATCCTCGCCGCGCGGGATGGTTCAATCCCCTAGCGATTCCGGGCGTCAGGGGTACCGTGAGGCGGCATGAACACAACCGGATGGATTGTTCTCATCGTCGTGGTGGTCGTGATCGTCGTGGTCGTGATCCTCGCCCTCACGGTGGGCCGCAACCGCAAGCGTGAAGCGGACCGCCACCGCGCGGAGGAGATGCGGCAGACGGCCGCTCAATCCGAGCTCGAGGCGCGCGAGCGCGAAGCGAAGGCCGCACGTGCCGCAGCGGACGCCAAGCAGGCCGAAGTGGATGCGGAGCGACTGCGACGCGAGGCGGGGGATCGCGAGTCCGCCGCCGCTGCCGCGCGATCGGAGTCGGAGGAGGCTCGGCGCAAGGCCGACGACGTCGACCCGGATGTCCGGACCGACCGGCACGGCAACCGGATCGACGACGGTCCGCGCGATGCGACCGCGGCAACGCCGGGGACCACGGCTACGCCGGGCGGGACCACGGCGGCCGGAACGACACCCGGCGGAACGACGGCACCGGACGCGACCACGGCTCCCGATGGCACGCCACGGCACGCCGCCGGGCATGACGCGCCGCGCTTCGACGACGGCACCGGCTCGCGCCCCTGACACTCGGCGCCGAGTCCGGCCCCGACGATCCAAGCGCCTCAGCTGCCGGCGCGGACGCCGATCCCGTCCGCGCCGGCGTCGCGTCAGCCTTCGCCCAGCGCGTGCAGCAGCTGGGCCTTGTTCATCCGTGAATAGCCTTGGATGCCGCGGTCCTTCGCTCGGTCGCGCAGTTCCCGGAACGTAGGGATGCCCGTGCTCGACGCGGGCGCATCCACGTGGTCCATCAGCTGCTTCGCCGACACGCGAGCATCCGCTGCGGTCTTCTTGGCCCTCCGGACGGCCCTCTTCGCATCCTTCGCCGCTCGCTGCAGCCGGTCGGCGAGGTCTTCGGCCTCTCGGCGGGTCTTCTTGTCGAGCTTCTTGACGGCCTTCTCGGCTTCGCCGACCGCGACTCGCGCCGAGACCAGCGCCTTCTCCGCCACCTTCTCGGCTTTGCTCTTCGCCACAGTCCCTCCTTCGGGTTCCACCCCCGGTGAGGCCAACCATACGGCGCTGGACCGCTGTGCGCGCTAGTGGGTTTCCGTGTTCTCCGCGAGGTGTGCGACCAGCGCATCCACAATGGGCCGCTGCGCCTTCGTCAGCTTTGTGCGGGCCTCATCCACGGTGAACCAGCGGGCGTCGTCGATCTCGGGAAACTGCTGCATCCGCCCCGATCGCGGGGGCCACTCCAGCTCGAAGGTGTTGCTCTGCACCGCATCCGGCTGGAACTCGGTCTCGGCGGCGAAGACGACGATCGTCTTCCCCGATCCGCGGAACTCGCCGAGCGGCACGTAGTCCGCATCCGGGGCGGCGGTGCCGATCTCTTCGGCGAACTCCCGTTGTGCGGCGACCAGCTCGTCGCCGAGGTCGTCCGACTCCACGAGTCCCTTCGGCAACGACCAGGCGCCCTCGTCCTTCCGCGCCCAGAACGGGCCGCCCATGTGGGCGATCCACACCTCCACCCCGGCACGGCGGCGGTACAGGAGCAGGGCGGCGCTGCGGACGGGCATGGCCCCAGACTGCCACCTCACGACGCCGGGCGTCACCTCCGCACGGGAGCGCGGGATCGGCGACTAACGTGGAGATGTGGACTCAGGAGACGCGTGGGTGGAGGGGCCGGACGGCCAGCGGTTCTGGGGCCGGTTCGGCGCGGCCGGGCTGCTCGTCCACGACCTGCGTCGCGGCGTCCTGCTGCAGCATCGCGCCGACTGGAGCCATTTCGGGGGGACGTGGGGATTGCCGGGCGGCGCCCGGCATGCCGACGAGACCGCGGTGGAGGGGGCTCTGCGGGAGGCTGCGGAGGAGGCGGCCGTCCCGCCCGAGGACGTGCGGGTGCTGTTCGAGAGCGTGCTCGATCTCGGATTCTGGTCGTACACCACCGTGGTGGCTCAGGCCATCCGTCCCTTCGAGCCGCACATGGCGGACGTCGAGAGCATCGAACTGCGCTGGGTCGCGGTCCCGGAGGTCACCGGACTCCCGCTTCATCCCGGCTTCGCCGCTTCCTGGCCGCAACTCCGGGCGCGCCTGACCGCTCTCTCCGACTGACCCCGCGGCGTCAGGAGGGGACGCGCGGGCGCAGGAGCGCAGTGGGGACGTCGTCGTAGCCGCCGGGGACGCCCGTGTAGGAGGCGGCGCCGGGATACGCAGCGGCGCCAGGGTACGCGGGCGCGCCGGGGTAGCCGGGATCTCCTCGGTACCGCCAGCTGCTCTCTGCGAAGAGCCGGTCGCCGCGGATGGTTCCCAGGTACTCGCCGTCCGGGGTGACGACGTCGTCGTCGCCCCAGGGGAGCCAGCCGATCCAGTCGCCCTCGGGATTGAACACATCCCGGGCTCCAGGGTCGGTGCGGAACGCGATCCACGCGCCCCGACTGTCGTGCAGATATACAGTCATCGTCGATCATGCCTTTCGGGTCGGCATCGTCGTTGATCGCATTGTCGATCACCGGGATGTCCTGCGCAAGCATCCAATTCGGGTGTCAGCGGCAGCACGGACAATAGGAGGGTGCACATCCTCCTCGAGCGGCCCGACCGCGGAGTCGTTCGGGCGACCTGGCTCGATCCGGGCCGTTTCGCGGAGGCGGGGGCCGACCAACGAGCCGAGCGCTCGGCGGACATCGCCCTCGACGAGCTGCCCGCTTTCGTCGAGGCCCAGGAGGCCGGCGACGAACGCCCGCGCTGGGTGTGGGACGACACGAGCGCGTGGTATGCCGCGCTCCTGGCCGCCGGCGTGCGGGTCGAGCGCTGCGTCGACCTGCGGCTGTGCCACGTCATCCTCCGCAACTCCACGCTGACGGCCCGCACCCGGCTGGCGACGGCGGAACCGGGCCCCTGGGATGTGGCCCTCCAGCCCGAGCTGGAGCAATCGCCCACCGCTCACACCGCCCTTTTCGACCTCGAGCAGCCCGGGGGCACGCTGGCCGCCGAACGGCCGTCCGGTCGCACGGAACTCCTCGCGCAGGAGGAGGCCATCGCTGCGAGCGCGGATCCCGGACGCCTGCGCCTCCTGCTCGCCGCGGAGTCCGCCGGCGCGCTCATCGCCGCAGAGCTCCAGCACGCCGGGCTGCCGTACCGCGCCGACCGACACGACGAGCTCCTCACCGAGCTTCTCGGCCCACGCCCCGCGTATGGCCGGCCCGCGGTGCTCGAGACGCTCGCGCGCGAGCTCCGCGAGCACCTGGATGCGCCCGACCTGAACCCGGACAGCCCGCCCGAGGTCCTCAAAGCCCTGCAGCGCGCGGGCGTGATGGCGGTCTCCACCCGCTCCTGGGAGCTCCGGAAGCTCGAGCATCCCGTCATCGAGCCCCTGCTGCGCTACAAGAAGCTGTCGCGCCTGCTCACGGCGAATGGATGGGCGTGGCTCGACGCCTGGATCCGCGACGGCCGCTTCCGCCCGGACTACATCCCCGGCGGTGTGGTGACCGGTCGGTGGGCCACGCGCGGAGGCGGCGCGCTGCAGCTGCCGAAGCAGGTCCGGAGCGCCGTCGTGGCCGACCCGGGCTGGAAGCTCGTCGTGGCGGATGCGGCTCAATTGGAGCCGCGCATCCTCACCGGGCTCTCCGGCGACGAGGCCATGGCCGCAGCGGGCCGCGGGAAGGACCTCTACGAGGGCATCGTGGCGTCCGGAGCCGTCGACGAGCGCGCGCACGCCAAGGTAGCGATGCTCGGCGCGATGTACGGCGCGACGACCGGGGAGAGCGGCCGCCTGATGCCGCGGCTCACCCGCGCCTTCCCGGGTGCCATCCGGCTGGTGGAGGACGCCGCCCGCGCCGGCGAGCGCGGCGAGAAGGTCACTTCCCGGCTGGGGCGGAGCTCGCCGGTCCCGGGACCGGCCTGGGACGCGACGCAGTCGGCGGCATCCGGCCCTGACTCGACGGAGGCGGACGAGCGCCGCGCGCGCAGCCAGGCCCGGGACTGGGGCCGCTTCACGCGCAACTTCGTCGTACAGGCGAGCGCCGCGGAATGGGCGCTCTGCTGGATGGCCGAGCTGCGCAACCGGCTCACGGCCCTGGTGCCCGGGGCGGTGCTGACGGAAGCGCCGCATCTCGTGTACTTCCTGCACGACGAGGTTATCGTCCACACCCCTGAGCAGCACGCGGAGGAGGTGGTGGCCGCCGTTCACGCCGCCGCCAAGAAGGCCGGCCGCCTCCTCTTCGGAGGGTTTCCGGTCGAGTTCCCGGTGACCGCCGCTGTCGTCGACAGCTACGCCGACGCCAAATGAGATCCCGGGCGGAATGCCCGAGTGTCGGAGTTGGTTGTGACGGGGTACCTGACCGAGGATGGAGACCATGACCGACACCGCCACCGCACGCGACGACGCCAACCGCACCGACCCGGATGCCGTGCTCGCGCGCTATCGCGCCCGCCGCGAACAGGCGGTCACGGCGCCTCAGGGCAACCTCGCTCTCGTGAACACGCAGTGGATCACCGGCGACCCGGAGTCCGAGCAGCCGGTGTGGGGTGTTCCGGGCCTGTGGTCGCCGCTGCCGAAGGGGCAGTCCGGCCTCAAGGTCACCGCGCAGGCGACCGACAACATCTTCGTGGATGACGTGCTCGTCGACGGCTCGGCGATCGTTCGCGGCAAGAACGACCCGAACCCGGGCGCCATCCGGTTCAGCGACACCGTGACGGGCTTCGTCATCGCCAGCGAGGACGGCGACTACGCGCTGCGGGTGTGGGATGCGAACTCCGAGGCGATCCAGGAGTTCGGCTCCATCGACGCGTTCCCGTTCAACCCCGAGTGGATCATCACGGCGGGCTTCACCCCGATCGAGGGCGGGAAGACGGTCGGCTTCGAGCACCTCAAGGACGACGGCGCGACGCGCGACATGGTCATCCCCGGCGAGATCACGTTCACCAAGGACGGCGTCGACTACAACCTCGCCGCGTTCAAGGCGGGCCGCGCGCTCCAGCTGGTGTTCTCGGACAGCACCAACGGGGACAGCACGTACTCGGTGGGCCGCTTCCTCTTCGTCGTGCCCAACGAGGACGGGACGGTGACGCTCGACTTCAACCTCGCGGTACTGCCGCCGTGCGCGTTCAGCTACAACTTCAACTGCCCGCTGCCTCCGGCGCAGAACCGCTTCTCGGTGCCGATCGAGGCGGGCGAGAAGAACGTCCTCAACACGCAGGGCGAATTCCTCCACTAGCGCGGCACATTCGTGACGAATGGTCACTCTGACCGCCGGAAAGCGGTGATTCGTCACGAATGTTCACCTGAAGTCGCCAGACGACTAACGGTGATTCGTCGCGAATGGCGTCAGTCGCGGGCGGCGGACTCCGCCGCGGGCTTACGGCCGCGGCGCGGGCGCTCGGGGGAGCGCGGCTTCACCAGGGCGGTCGGATGCGCGCGGAGCATCGCCGCGACCTCGTCCAGCCATTCGATGGCGGCCTTCGCGCCCAGTTCCGCAGCTCGGTTGGCGGCGAGGAGGGCCCGGGAGTCCGCTTCGTGCCTCAGGTAGCGGATCTTCTCCTCGAACGCCGCGCGGTAGTCGTCCACGATCGTGAGCGCCTGGCGGCCATCCAGGGAGGCGGCGATGAGCACCTGGTCCTGCATCTCGTCCCAGTCGGGCCGGCTGTCGACCGGACCGTGACTCAGCCACGCGGCCGCAGCATCCCGTCCGGCCGGCGTCAGCTCGTACAGCGGCAGGCCGTCGTCCGTCGCCCCGGCGGAGGCGACGAGACCCTGGTCGGTCATCCGGTCGAGCGTCGAGTAGACCTGCCCGGGGTTGAGCTGTCGCCGGTGCGCCGCCCGGCAGAGGAACTCGCTCTGCAGCTGCGAGCCGTAGGCCCCGCCCTGCGTGAGGAGCGCAAGGAATCCGTTCTGCACCGACATACTCGGTATGCTATTCCGTCCTGCCGTTCGCAGGGCGAGCGAATCGCCGAATCACAATCTTGTAACTCCCCGCGGTTCTCGGGCATAATCGTGGCAAGCGCGTGAGCGCATCCAATTTCATACGCCGCAGTACTCATCCGTTCCTGGTCGTAGGGGAAGACGCACCAACGAACGGAGGAGAACCATGTCGGCACACGCAGCTCGAGGGGCGCTCTACGTGCACTCCTCGCCGAGCGCGCTCTGCCCCCACATCGAGTGGGCCGCAGGACGCGCTCTCGGACGAGCCGTGAATTTCACCTGGGAGGCACAGCCTGTGCTGAAGGGCTCGCAGCGTACCGAGTTCTTCTGGGATGGCCCCCCGGGCACCGGCGCACGCCTCGCGTCCGCCCTGCGCGGCTGGGAGCACCTGCGCTACGAGGTCACCGAGGACGCCGGCCACGGTACCGATGGCGGCCGGTGGATGCACACTCCCGACCTCGGGATCTTCTTCGCCCAGGTGGACACGGCGGGCAACATGGTCGTGCCGGAGGACCGGATCCGCTACGCCATGGAGATCGCCGGCGCCAACGCCCTGGAGCTGCACCGCGAGCTCCGGCTCGCGCTCGGGCAGGCCTGGGACGACGAGCTGGAGCCGTTCCGCCACGCCCACGACGACACCTCGGTCATCTGGCTCCACAACGTCGGCTGACGCCGTCGTACCTGACTCCCGCGACGGGCCCGGCTGGGCCGCCCGCACGCGGTGACACGCAGAAGGCCCCGGTCATACGACCGGGGCCTTCTGCTACGGAACGGTTCTCGCTACCGCCGAGGACTGCTGCGCCTCAGTAGCTGCGGAACGCGGCGACCGCATTGTGGCCGCCGAAGCCGAACGAGTTGCTGATGACGAGCTGCGGTTCGTCGCCGAGCGGCTGAGGCTCGCCGACGACCTGCAGTGGGATGGCCGGATCCATCTCGGTGATGTTGATCGTGGGCGGCGCGACACGGTCGCGGATCGCGAGGATGCTGAACACCGCCTCCAGAGCTCCGGTGCCACCCAGCAGGTGACCGGTGGATGCCTTGGTCGCCGACACCGGGATGGTGTGCACCCGCTCGCCGAACACCTCGCGCAGGGCGACGTACTCCGACGGGTCGCCGACCGGCGTGCTCGTCGCGTGCGCGTTGATGTGGGTGACGTGGTCGGGGGAGGCGCCCGCCCGGTCGAGGGCGAGGTGGACGGCGCGGCTGGCCCCGCGTCCCTCGGGATCGTTCGCGGTGATGTGGTACGAGTCGGCGGTGACGCCGCCGCCGGCGAGCTCGGCGTAGATGCGGGCGCCGCGCGCGAGTGCGTGCTCCTCGGTCTCGAGTACGAGACTGGCCGCGCCTTCGCCCATGACGAAGCCGTCGCGGTCGACACTGTAGGGGCGGGAGGCCGTCTCGGGGGCGTCGTTGCGACGCGAGAGCGCCTGCATCGACGAGAACGATGCGACCGTGATCGGGTGGATGGCCGACTCCGTGCCGCCCGCGATGACGACGTCGGCGAGGCCGGCCTGCAGGTGCTCGTACGCGTTCACGAGCGACTCGGTGCTCGACGCGCAGGCGGAGGCGACCGTGCGCGCGAACGCGCGGGCCTCGAAGTGCATCGACACGGCGGCGGAGGCCGCGTTCGGCATGAGCATCGGCACGGTCATGGGGAGCACGCGCCGTGGGCCGCGTTCGCGCAGGGTGTCCCACGCATCCAGCAGGGTCCACACGCCACCGATGCCTGTGGCGTAATCGACTCCGAGTCGCTCGGAGGGAACGTCAGGCCGCCCTGCGTCCTCCCACGCCTCCATGGCGGAGATCAGCGCGAACTGGCTGGACGGGTCCAGCCGCTTCGCGACAGGACGTTCGAGGACCTCCTCCGGGCGCACCTTGGCCTCGGCGGCGAAGGTGACCGGAAGTTCGTACTTGGCGACCCATTCGTGCTCGAGGGTCCGGGTGCCGGAGACTCCGGCGAGCAGCGCAGTCCAGCTCTCGGGGGCGGTGCCGCCGAGGGGCGACGAAGCGCCCATCCCGGTGACGACGATCTTCTTGGGTCTCATACGACATCTCTCCGTGAAGGGGACGAACACGCTCTCGCTGGAGCGCAACACGCGGGCGGCGACTTCAGACGTACGCCGCCCGCGCGGAAGTTTCTCGGCTGGGGAGCCTTACGCGTTCTGCGCCTTGACGATGAACTCCACCGCGTCGCCGACCGTCTTGAGGTTCTTGACCTCTTCGTCGGGGATCTTGACGTCGAACTTGTCCTCGGCGTTGACCACGATGGTCATCATCGAGATCGAGTCGATGTCGAGGTCGTCGGTGAACGACTTGTCCAGCTCAACCGTGTCGGTCGCGATGCCGGTCTCGTCGTTGATGAGCTCGGCCAGGCCGGCAAGAACTTCTTCGGTGGACAATGCCATGGTTTTTCTCTCCTTGAGGGGTGTGGCCGTGAGGGGTGTCGTTTTGACCGTGGAACAGTCTAGGGCAGCACGACAACTTGGGCGCCGAACACCAGACCGGCGCCGAAGCCGATCTGCAGCGCCAGTCCGCCGCTGAGCTCCGGGCGCTCCTGGAGCAGGCGGTGGGTCGCGAGGGGAATGGATGCGGCGGAGGTGTTCCCCGTCGTCTCGATGTCGCGGGCGATCGCCACGGTCTCCGGCAGCTTCAGCTGCTTGGCGAACTCGTCGACGATCCGCATGTTGGCCTGGTGCGGGATGAACGCGGCGAGCTGGTCGGGGGAGACGCCCGCCTCATCCAGAGCCTGTTTGGCGACCTTGGCCATCTCCCACACCGCCCAGCGGAAGACCGTCTGGCCCTCCTGGCGGAGGGTCGGCCACGGCTTTCCCGCGTCGCGGTATTCGATCAGCGTGTTGTCCATCCCGACCGCGTCCGCCTTGGAGCCGTCGGATCCCCACACCGTCTTGGCGATGCCGGGGTAGTCGCTCGGGCCGACCACGACCGCGCCCGCGCCGTCGCCGAGCAGGAACGAGATGGTGCGGTCGGTCGGATCGACGACGTCCGAGAGCTTCTCGGCGCCGACGACGAGGGCGTAGTGGGCGGCGCCCGAACGGATCAGCGCGTCGGCCTGCGCGATGCCGTACGCGTAGCCGGCGCAAGCAGCGTTCATGTCGTAGGCGGCGGCCGGGTTGGCGCCGACACGGTCGGCGACGACGGCAGCCATGGAGGGTGTCTGCTGCACGTTGGAGATCGTGGCGATGATGACCAGGTCGATGAGCTTCGGGTCGACGCCGGACTTCTGGATCGCCTCACGTGAGGCGTCGGTGGCGAGATCCACGGCGAGGATGTCGCTGCTCGCCCGCGTGCGCGTGACGATGCCGGTGCGCTGGCGGATCCACTCGTCGGAGGAGTTGATCGGGCCCACGAGGTCGTCGTTCGGGACGATGAGGTCGCCGCGCGCCGCGCCGATCGAGAGGATGCGCGTGTACTGCGGGCCGTGCGACTGCTGCAGGGTGGGGTGTGTCATCGGGGGAGTGCTCCTTGCAGCTCAGGCGGCCTGGTCGATGAGGTCGAAGGCGGCGGGCAGGTCGTCGGGGGTCTTGATGGCGACAGTGGGGACGCCCTTCAGCCCGCGCTTGGCGAGGCCGACGAGCGCGCCGGCCGGCGCGAGTTCGATGAGACCGGTGACGCCGGCCTCCTCGAAGGCCCTCATGTCCAGGTCCCAGCGCACCGGCGAGGAGACCTGGCCGACCAGCAGGCGCAGGAACTCGGCGCCGTCGCTGACCTCGGAGCCGTCCTTGTTCGTCCAGAGCCGGAGCGTCGGGTCGTTCGTGGGGAGGGTGGCGGCGAACTCGTCCAGGACAGGCACGGCGGACGCCATGTACCGCGTGTGGAACGCACCGGCGACCTGCAGCGGGATGACGCGTGTCCGAGCCGGAGGGTTCTCGGCCAGCTGTGCGAGCGCATCCACCGCGCCCGCGACCACGATCTGACCGGCGCCGTTGTAGTTGGCGGGGGAGAGGCCGAGCTCGTCGAGGCGCGCGAGCAGCTCGGTCTCGTCCGCGCCGATCACGGCGCTCATGCCGGTCTGCGTCTCGGCCGCCGCGCGGGCCATGGCCGCGCCGCGCTCGCGCACGAAGGCGACAGCGTCCGTCGCGCTGAGGACTCCCGCTCCGGCGGCGGCGGTGAGTTCGCCGACCGAGTGGCCGGCGATGCCGCCGATCCGGTCGCGACGCCCGTCCGCGAGCAGCGCCGACAGCGTCAGCAGCCCCGCGGAGACGATGAGCGGCTGGGCCACTGCCGTGTCCCGGATGGTGTCGGCGTCGCTCACCGTGCCGTGGGCGACCAGGTCGATGCCGACCGCCTCCGAGATGTCGCTGAGCTGATCGCGGAACGAGGACTCGGAGAGCCAGGGGCCGAGGAAGCCGGGGGTCTGGGATCCCTGGCCCGGGCACACGATGACGATCACGGTTTCCAGTCTGCCAATCTTCCGCAACGCGGATGTGTCGATTCGGTACGAAGTATTTCGAGAATGCTGTGCGGTTGTCTACAACTCAGCCGCCGCGGCGTTGCGAATCGGGCTCGTTGATGGAACCGACGATGAGGGCCGCCTGCAGGATGAGCGCTTCGCGCGCGCCGGTCGCATCCCAGCCGATCACCTCGGAGACGCGTTTCAAGCGGTACCGGACGGTGTTGGGATGCACGAACAGCTCGCGCGCGGTGGCCTCCAGCGAGCGGCCGTTGTCGAGGTAGCACCACAGTGTGGTGAGCAGCTCGGCGGAATAGGCCTGCAGCGGGCGGTAGATGCGGCTGATCAGGGTGGCCCGCGCGAGGCCGTCGCCCGCGAGCGCGCGCTCGGGGAGCAGGTCGTCGGCGTGGACCGGGCGCGGGCAGTTGCGCCACGCCTTCGCCACCGCGAACCCGGCGAGGGCGGCCTTCGCGCTCTTGGATGCATCCACCAGGCTCGGCACCTCGTGGCCGAGCACCAGGTGGCCGGGGCCGAAGCCGGGTTCCAGCTGCTGCGCGATCTCGAGGAACGGGACGAGCGGCGCTGTCCCGATCGCATCCTCCGGCGCGCTGGTGCTGGGCCAGGCGCGGCCGATCACCAGGACCAGACGGCTGCCCTGCACGCCGATCAGCACGTCGGCCGACATGTGCCGCGCGATGCGGCGCAGCTGGTCGACGTCGAGCATCTTCGGGGCGGTGCCGACGAGGACGCTCACCTCACCGTGGCCGTGCCAGCCGAGGGCAGCGATCCGGCTGGGCAGCTCGTCGTCGTACTCGCCGGTGAGGATGCTGTCGACGACCAGCGCCTCCAGCCGAGCGTCCCAGAGGCCTCTGGCCTCGGCGGCCCGGGCGTAGACGTCCGCCGCGGCGAAGGCGATCTCGCGCGAATAGAGGAGGATCGCCTCGCGGAGGTCCTCCCCGCCTGCGGACTTCACGCGCTCTTCGACGACCTCGACGGTGATCTTGATGAGCTGGAGGGTCTGCTGCAGGCTGACGCTGCGCAGCAGCTCACGGGGGGCGGCGCCGAACACATCGGCGGCGATCCAGGGCGTCGAGCGCGGGTCGTCGTACCACGAGATGAACGACGAGATGCCCGCCTGCGCCACCAGGCCGACGGCGCTGCGCCGGCCCGGTGGCATGTCGCGGTACCACGGAAGGGTGTCTTCGAGCCTCTTGAGCGTGGTCGTCGCCAGCTCACCCGAGATCTTGCGCAGCCACGCGAGCGTCTCGGGCTTCGTCCTCTCCACCGGTCGGGCGGGCACGGCGGGCGTTAGGACTCGCCGCCCGCGCTGCCCGTGGTCCCGGCGTTGACATCGTGCAGCAGGTACTTCTCGATCGCCCAGGCCGGTGCGTTCGGGTCCACCTGACCGCGGTCTGCGAGCAGTTCGAGGGTGCGGACCACGAGTGACGGGCCATCGATCTTGAAGAACCGGCGCGCCGCCGGGCGGGTGTCCGAGAAGCCGAAGCCGTCGGCGCCCAACGTGGCGTACTCACCCGGGACGAACTGCCGGATCTGGTCCGGGACGGCGTGCTCGTAGTCGGTGACGGCGACGAACGGCCCGTCCACATCCTGGAGCTTGCGCGTCAGGTACGGGACCTGCTTCTCCTGCTGCGGGTAGAGGAAGTTGTGCTCCTGGGCCTTCAGCCCATCGCGACGCAACTCACCCCACGATGTGACGCTCCAGACGTCGGCGGACACGCCCCAGTCCTGCGCGAGCAGGTGCTGCGCCTCGAGCGCCCACGGAACAGCGACGCCGGATGCGAGCAGCTGGGCTTTCGGGCCGGCCACGTCCGAACTGCTCACCCGGTGGATGCCGTGGACAATGCCGTCCACATCCACCTGCTCCGGCTCGGCCGGCTGGACCATCGGCTCGTTGTACACCGTGAGGTAGTACATGACGTTCGGGTCGGGATGCGTGCCGCCGTACATCCGGTCGAGGCCGGCGCGGACGATGTGCCCGATCTCGTAGCCGTACGCGGGATCGTACGAGACGACCGCCGGGTTGGTCGAGGCGAGGAGCGGCGAGTGGCCGTCGGCGTGCTGGAGGCCCTCACCGGTCAGCGTCGTGCGTCCGGCCGTCGCTCCGATGAGGAAGCCGCGCGCCATCTGGTCGCCGGCGGCCCACAGGGCGTCGCCGGTGCGCTGGAAGCCGAACATCGAGTAGAAGACGTAGACCGGGATGAGCGGCTCGCCCTGCGTCGAGTACGAGGTGCCCACGTTGGTGAACGCGGCAACCGCGCCCGCCTCGTTGATGCCCACGTGGATGATCTGGCCCTGCGGGCTCTCCTTGTAGGCCAGGAGCAGCTCGCGGTCGACCGAAGTGTAGTGCTGGCCGTTCGGGTTGTAGATCTTCGCGTTCGGGAAGAACGCGTCCATGCCGAAGGTGCGGGCCTCGTCCGGGATGATCGGGACGATGCGGTGGCCGAAGTCCTTCGAGCGCAGCAGGTCCTTCAGCAGGCGGACGAAAGCCATGGTGGTGGCGACCTCCTGCGTGCCCGATCCCTTCTTCGAGATCGCGTACGCGGAGTCCTCCGGGAGGTTGAGCTCCGTGTACTTGGTACGGCGCTCGGGCACGTAGCCGCCGAGGTCGCGGCGGCGCTCGTGCAGGTAGCGGATCGTCTCGTCCTCGGCGCCCGGGTTGTAGTACGGCGGGAGGTACGGGTTCTCCTCGAGCGTCGCATCCGAGACCGGGATGCGCATCGCGTCGCGGAACGCCTTGAGGTTGTCCAGCGTCATCTTCTTCATCTGGTGGGTCGCGTTGCGGCCCTCGAACGACGGTCCAAGACCGTAGCCCTTGATGGTCTTGGCGATGATGACGGTCGGCTGGCCGGTGTGCTCGACGGCGGCCTTGAAGGCGGCGTACACCTTGCGGTAGTCGTGGCCGCCGCGCTTGAGGTTCCAGACCTGGTCGTCGGTGAAGTCCTTGACGAGCTCCAGGGCACGCGGGTCGCGTCCGAAGAAGTTCTCGCGGACGTAGGCGCCGCTCTCGGTCTTGTAGGTCTGGTAGTCGCCGTCCGGCGTCTGGTTCATGACGTTCACCAGGGCGCCCTCGGTGTCGCGCGCGAGCAGGTCGTCCCACTCCCGGCCCCAGATCACCTTGATGACGTTCCAGCCGGCTCCGCGGAAGAAGCTCTCGAGCTCCTGGATGATCTTGCCGTTGCCGCGCACCGGGCCGTCGAGGCGCTGGAGGTTCGCGTTGATGACGAAGGTGAGGTTGTCGAGCTTCTCGTTGGCCGCCACCTGCAGCTGACCGCGCGACTCGACCTCATCCATCTCGCCGTCGCCGAGGAACGCCCAGACGTGCTGGTCGGAGGCGTCCTTGATGCCGCGGTTGGTGACGTACTTGTTGAGCTGCGCCTGGTAGATGGCGTTGATCGGGCCGAGGCCCATCGACACCGTCGGGAACTGCCAGAACTCCGGCATGAGCCGCGGGTGCGGGTAGCTGGAGAGCCCGCCGCCGGCGTGCGACTTCTCCTGCCGGAAGCCGTCGAGCTGGTCCGCGCTCAGGCGGCCCTCGAGGAAGGCGCGGGCGTAGACGCCGGGGGAGGCGTGGCCCTGGAAGAAGATCTGGTCGCCGCCGCCCGGGTGGTCCTGGCCGCGGAAGAAGTGGTTGAAGCCGACCTCGAACAGCGTCGCGCTGGAGGCGTAGCTGGAGAGGTGGCCGCCGACGGCGATGCCGGGACGCTGGGAACGGTGCACCATGACGGCGGCGTTCCACCGGATCCAGGCGCGGTAGCGGCGCTCGATCTCCTCATCGCCCGGGAAGTCGGGCTCGTTCTCCGGGGAGATCGTGTTGATGTAGTCCGTCGTCGGGACCATCGGGACGCCGACGTGCAGTTCTTTGGAGCGCTTGAGCAGGCTGAGCATGATCTCGCGAGCACGCTCATGGCCATGGGCCGCAACCAGTTGGTCGAGGGATTCCCGCCATTCGGCGGTCTCCTCCGGGTCCGAATCGATGTTATTCATCGAGTACGGGTCCTGGTCGTTTACAGTCACCCTCGACCTCTTTCTTGTGTCGGATGGATCGTGGACTGGCCGGAGCGCTGTCGGGTCTCGACAAGCGCGGGCACCATCGTCCAGCCTAGCCGCACTCCACGACCGTTGCTGACGTCGCTTGGTATGCCGGCGGTGCGGGTCTAAGCTGTGTGCTCGTGCCTGCGTCGAGCCACGCCGCGCCGGCGTGAAAGGACGAACCATGGCCCTCGAGAACGACACCCAGGCTCCCGACTTCGAACTGCTCAACCAGTACGGCGAGACCGTGCGGCTGAGCGACTTCCGCGGTCGGAAGGCGGTCGCGCTGGTCTTCTTCCCGCTCGCCTTCTCGGGCACCTGCACCGGCGAGCTGTGTGCGCTGCGGGACAACCTGGCCCTGTTCGAGGACCACCGCGTCGAACTGCTGGGGATCTCCGTCGACTCCAAGTACTCGCTGCGCGCCTGGGCGGAGCAGGAGGGCTACACGTTCTCCCTGCTGGCCGATTTCTGGCCGCATGGCGAGATCGCGAAGGAGTACGGCGTGTTCCTTCCCGAGAAGGGGTTCGCCAACCGGGCCACCTTCCTCATCGACGAGCGCGGCATCATCCGCTCCTCCTTCATCACCGCGCCGGGTGAGGCCCGCTCCATCGAGGCGTACCGCGCGGCCCTGGACCGGCTGCCCTCCCACGTGTGACCCGGTCCGCCGGCGGAAACGGAGGAGCTTCGCCACTCTCGCCGGCTCTTCCTCCTCCGTCTCCCGCCCTGCGGCGGCGCGCCGCGCCGGATCCCCTCCGTTTCCGACCGGCTAAGCTGGTCGGCAACCCGGGCCTTTAGCTCAGCTGGTAGAGCGCCACGTTTACACCGTGGATGTCGTCGGTTCGATCCCGGCAGGGCCCACCCCTCAGCTCGCCGACATTCGTGACGAATGTCGCGTTGGGCCGCGCGTAGGGGCACATTCGTGACGAATGTCGAGACCCCAACCCGGGCGTCAGGCTTCGCGGGCGAGCAGGTCGAAGAGGGAGGCCACGGTCGCCGGCATGTCGACCGACGGGTCCTGCATCCACTGCAGCTGGAGGCCGTCGGCCAGGGCCTGCACGATGCGGGCGAGCGTCTCGGCGGGCACGCGGTCGGTGATCCGTCCCTCCTGCTGCTGACGCTCGAGGGCGTCGGCGAAGGTGCGGCGGAGGGAGTCCGTCCGCTCGGCGAAGTAGGCGTGGGCTGGGTGCTCCGGGTCGCCGGCCTCGACGGCGAGCCGGGAGAACAGCTGCACGAGGCCCGGGACCTCGGCGTTGTGGCGTACGACATCCACGAAGCCGTCGCGGATGCGCTCCAGCGGGGCGTCGTCGTCCATCGCCCCGAAGCGGCGCGAGTCGACCTCGTCGCGCTTGCGGAGGATCGCCGTGAACAGTTCGTCCTTGCTGTCGAAGTAGTGCAGCAGCCCCGCCTGGCTGAGTCCGACCGCTTCGGCGAGTTCCTTGACGGACGCGCCGCGGTATCCCTCGCGGGCGATCACCTCCAGCGCGGCCTCCAGGATCTCGTCCCGTTTCGCCACGCCCTTCGCATAGGACCCTCGTCGTGCCATTCCCCGAGGATAAACCGAACGCCGCTTGATTTCTGAAAACCGAATGACGTAAGGTTTTGCCACCATCCACGGTGGATGGTGAGAGGAACCCTTCGACAATGACGTCAGACACCTCCGTGCCCACCGGCGACCCGGTGACCGAACCCGACGACGCGATCGACCCGATCGACGCGATCACGACGAACACCTTCGTCGGCACAGCCTCCGGCAGCGACGATCCGCCCGCGCCGCTGAAGGGCCTCCGGCGCCTGATGGGATGGATCGTCCCGGCGAACATCGGCATCTACCTGATCTGGGGAGCGGTGCCCGGCTTCCTCCTGCCGCAGCAGGTCACCCTGCTCTTCGGCCAGCGCGACCACGTCGTCAACTTCACGATCGTCGCAACGATCGGAGCGTTCTCCGCCATGGTCGCGCAGCCGATCGCCGGTCAGCTCTCGGACCGGACGCGCTCACGCTTCGGGCGCCGGGCTCCCTGGATCCTCATCGGCTCCCTGGTGGGCGGACTGTCGCTCGTCGGCCTCGCGTTCGCGAACTCCCTGGTCGGGGTGATCATCGCCTGGACGCTGGTCCAGATCTCGTACAACTTCGCGCAGGGACCCCTCACCGCGGTGATGCCCGACCGCGTCCCGCTGAAGCGCCGCGGCACCTTCGCCGCCCTCATGGGGATCGGCCTGATGGTGGGAGCCCTGGGCGGCACCATCGTCGGGTCGCTGTTCTTCAACAGCGTCGCTGTCGGCTACATCTTCTTCGCCGTGTTCGCCGTGATCGTCCTGAGCCTGTTCCTGCTCACGAACCCGGATCACTCCAGCGCGAGGATCGAGCGCGAGCCGTTCACCTTCGTCGAGTTCCTCAAGACCTTCTGGGTCAATCCCGTCCGCTACCCGGACTTCTTCTGGGCGTTCACCGGCCGGGTGCTGCTCTACACCGGCTACTTCGCGGTCACGGGATATCAGCTGTACCTGCTGACCGACTACTTCCACGTCGCGCATCCGGAGCAGGTGATCCCGATCCTTGGTCTGCTCAGCCTGGTCGGCATCCTCGTCTCCACGATCGTCTCGGGACCGCTGTCCGACCGTTTCGGCCGCCGCAAGCCGTTCGTGTTCGCGTCGGCCGCCGTCGTGGGCCTCGCGTTCCTCCTGCCGTGGGTGTGGCACGACCTCACGGCCTGGGTGGTCATGACGATCGTCTCCGGGTTCGGATTCGGGATGTTCCAGGCCGTCGACACTGCGCTGATGAGCCAGGTGCTGCCGTCGGCGAAGTCGTTCGCGAAGGATCTCGGCATCGTGAACATCGCAGCGACCCTCCCGCAGACGCTCGCTCCGGGAGTCGCCGGGGCGATCGTCCTCAGCTTCGGATTCGCCGGGCTCTTCCCCATCGGGATCGTCCTGGGCATCCTGGGGGCATTGGCCGTGTGGCCCATCAAGGCAACGCGTTGAACCGACCATCCATCCACCACATCGTCGACTGACGGAAGGAAACACATGACCGACACGATCACGGCGGAGGTCGCCGACGCCATCTCGGGACTCACCGTCGAGGAGAAGGCGTCGCTGACCAGCGGCGCGAGCTTCTGGCGCACGAAAGCAGTCGAGCGGGCGGGCATCCCGTCCGTCATGCTCACGGACGGGCCGCACGGCCTGCGGAAGCAGAGGGAGGACGAGGGCGACCACCTGGGCATCGGTGACAGCATCCCCGCGACCTGCTTCCCTCCCGCCGTCGCGCTGGGCTCGTCCTGGGATGTGGAGTTGGTCGGGCGCGTCGGCGCGGCCCTCGGAGTGGAGTCGTCCATCGAGGACGTCGCGGTCCTCCTCGGTCCCGGCATCAACATCAAGCGCTCTCCGCTGTGCGGGCGCAACTTCGAGTACCTCAGCGAGGATCCGATCGTCTCCGGCGTGCTCGGCGCGGCGCTGGTGCGCGGCATCCAGTCGCAGGGCGTCGGTGCGTCGCTGAAGCATTTCGCGGCGAACAACCAGGAGGACGACCGGATGCGTTCCTCGTCCGACATCGACCCGCGTCCGCTGCGGGAGATCTACCTGCGCGGGTTCCAGCGCGTCGTCGAGGACGCCCAGCCGCACACGGTCATGTGCTCGTACAACCGGATCAACGGGGTGCCGGCGTCGCAGAACCGCTGGCTGCTCACGGACGTGCTGCGCGGCGAATGGGGATTCGAAGGGCTGGTCGTCTCGGACTGGGGAGCGGTCGGCGACCGGGTCGCGGCATTGAGAGCGGGACTTGATCTCGAGATGCCCGGCACCGGCGGCCGGACCGATCAGGAGGTCGTCGCCGCTGTCGCCGACGGGTCACTGGATGCGGCGCTCCTGGATGCTTCGGCCCACCGGATCGCGACGCTCGCGACCCGCTGGGCGGCGACTCCGCGTGCCGAGGGTCCGCTCGACGTGGACGCGCACCACGCACTCGCCCGCGAAGCGGCGGCGCGTTCCATCGTGCTGCTGAAGAACGATGCCCCGGCGGACGGCGGCGAGCCCGTGCTCCCGCTCGCGGCCGGGCAGCGGATCGCCGTGATCGGCGCGTTCGCTCAGAAGCCCCGGTACCAGGGCGCCGGTTCGTCCATGATCCGGCCGACCCGGTTGGATGACGCGCTCACGGCCATCCGGGACGTCGCGCAGGACGCGACCTTCGCGCCCGGGTTCTCGCTCGCGGTCGACGTCGACCCGTCCGAGACCGCGCGACTGCAGCGCGAGGCCGTCGAGGCCGCGGCCGCCGCCGAGGTCGCGGTCGTGTTCGCCGGGCTTCCGGCGCGGCTCGAGTCGGAAGGCTACGACCGCGACGACATCGACCTCCCGGCCGACCAGCTGGCGCTGATCGACGCGGTGGTCCAGGCGAACCCGCGGACCGTCGTGGTGCTCTCGAACGGCGGGGTCGTCACCCTGCCCTTCGCGGGCCGCGTACCGGCGATCCTCGAGGGATGGCTGCTCGGCCAGGCCGGAGGGTCGGCGACGGCGGACGTCCTGTTCGGTGCCGTCAACCCGTCGGGCAAGCTCACGGAGACCGTCCCGCGCCGGATCGAGGACACGCCCGCCTTCCTCAACTTCCCGGGCGAGGAGGGGCACGTCCGGTACGGCGAGGGCCTCTTCGTGGGATACCGCTGGTACGACGCACGGCGTCTGGAGGTGGAGTACCCGTTCGGCCACGGGCTCTCGTACACGACGTTCGTGTATGGCGCGGCCAGCGCATCCGTCACCGCGGACGGCGACATCGAGGTGCGCGTCACGGTCGCCAACAGCGGTGGACGGGCCGGGCGCGAGGTCGTCCAGGTGTACACCTCGCTGCCGGGGTCGCGCGTGCAGCGCGCGCCGCGCGAGCTCAAGGGGTTCGCCTCGGTGGAGCTCGCGGCCGGCGAGGCGCGCGAGGTCGTCGTCACCGTGCGCCGCGAGGACCTGGCGTACTGGCACGTGACCGCCGAGCAGTGGGTCGTCGAGGGGGGCGACTACCGGATCGAGGTGGGGGCGTCGAGCCGCGACCTGCGGTCGTCCGCGACGGTCCCGGTCGTCGGCGACGAGCTGCGGCTCCCGCTGACGCGCGATTCGTCGCTCGCGGAGGTGCTCGCGCATCCCGTGGCCGGCCCGATGCTGCAGGGCGCGCTGGCCGGCATGGCGGACATGATGGAGGGCGCAGCGTCGATCATGCCGGAGGGCGTCTCGATGGAACGGATGATGGGCTCGTTCCCGATCGGGCGCATCGGGATGATGGCCGGCGAGGGTGTGACGCCGGAGATGATCGACGGACTGCTCGCGGCGGCCAACGCGCAGTCGTAGGACCGCATCCACTGGTCCCGGCACGCCGTTTCCACTGCGGACACAGCGGCGTGTCGGGACCAGCCGTCGACGGGTGGGCGGCGGTCGGCGGCTAGCCTGGGCCGCATGCCTGAGGGAGCGTACCGCTGGTTCGTCTACGCCGAGCTGGCGCTGGCACTGGTGACATTCGTCGCGCTGCTGTTCGTGGTCGCACCCTACGGCGGGCGGCACGGCCGTGGGGGATGGGGACCGACGGTCCCGGCACGGGTCGCCTGGATCGTGATGGAGGCGCCGGCGCCCGTCCTGTTCGCCGTCTTCTTCCTGCTCGGCTCGCGCCGCGCGCAGCTCGTTCCGCTGGTGTTCCTCGCGCTCTGGCTGGTGCACTACGTCTACCGCGCGTTCGTGTATCCCTTCCTGATGCGGTCGGGATCGCGGATGCCGGTGCTCGTCATGGCGCTCGCGATCGCCTTCAACGCCCTCAACGCGTGGGTGAATGCGCGCTGGATCTCGGAGTACGGAACGTATCCGGTCGCCTGGCTGGCCGATCCGCGGTTCTGGATCGGCGTGGCCCTCTTCGCGGGCGGGCTCACGCTCAACGCGCGGTCGGACGGGACACTGCGGCGGCTGAAGCGCGCGGGCGACGGGTACCGCATCCCGCAGGGCGGAGGGTTCCGCTACGTCTCGAGCCCGAACTACCTCGGCGAGATGATCGAGTGGACGGGATGGGCGATCGCGACGTGGTCGCTGGCCGGAACGGCATTCGCCCTGTACACGATCGCGAACCTGGGCCCGCGGGCGGTCGCCAACCATCGGTGGTACCGGTCGACCTTCCCGGACTACCCGGCGGAGCGCCGGGCGCTCCTTCCGTTCGTGTTGTGACGCGTGCATGGTGCGCGACGCGTGACGGTGGTCGTGCCTACGCTGGCGGTGAGCGAAGGGATGTGCGGGTGCCTGAGAACGTCGAGCAGTGGTGGGCGCGCCGCCAGTGGTCGAAGGGCGTCGCGGTGCCGTATCCCGTCGGCCGGTACCGGGGCGATTGGGAGCGGTACCCGGTCCTGATCCGGCAGTACCATCCCGACCTCAACCACGGGATCACGCTGACCCAGGTGCCGCCGGCCGCCGACGTGTACCTGGTGTGGGTGTGCGACTCCGGGCACCGCTTCGTCGCGACGCCCGAGGAGCAGCGGTCGCGGCCCGGCGGGACTCGGCGACGGTCCGCGTGGTGTCCCGAGTGCGCCGAGGCGGCGGCGCCGCGTCCGGTGCGGACCGCGGTCCCGGATGCCGGCGTGCACGTCTGCGGTCATGCCCGCGATCCGCGGCGGATCGAGAGCGAGCCGGGCGACGACCGCTGCTACCTCTGCCGTCGCCTCGACCTCGAGCCGCTCACGCGCGAACAGCTGGTCAGCATGGCGGCTCCCGGATCGCGGGTGGCGGTCTCCGCCGACAACGGTACGGCGGCGAAGCACTCCTGGCAGTGCGAGGCGGGCCATCCCTCCTACCAGGCGAGCATCGAGCGCATCCTCGGCGGAAGGCGGTGCCCGATCTGCCGACATGCACGCGGAGGCGCCGACGCCGTCGCGGTCGGGGAGGCGTTCGTCAGCCGCTGGGCTCCCGCGCCGGCTTCCGCGGCGGAGCCGGAGCTGAAGCGGCGTCTAGGCCAGCGGTTCGAGCTCGACCTCGGGATGAACGCGGTGCGCGTCGCCAAACCGTTCCATTCGCACCTGGAGGTGTGGCCCGACATCCTCCTTCCCGAGCTGAAAGTCGCCATCGAGTACGACACCACGGGGCGTCACGGGCTCGAACACGTCGGCCCTCGGGAGGCGTCCGATCTGCGGAAGGACCGCCTGCTGAGGGCGGTCGGCTGGGAGGTCGTGCGTGTGCGCTGCGGCAAGCTGCAGCCGATCGGGCCGTACGATCTGACGGCCGGCAGCATCACGGACACGCTCGTGGACCGGATCGTCGCACGGCTGGGGGAGATCCGCGGGGAGCTCTTCGTCGCCGCCTATCTGCGCTGACCGGACCCCTTCGCCTGCATTTCCGGGCGTCTGGACTCTGGCACATCCACTCGGCCGGTGGCTACGCTGGGCCGCGAACGAGCTATCCACCAGCTCTCCTGAGGAGGACATCATGCCGTCGATCCTGAACCCGTACCTCAACTTCCGCACCCAGGCGCGGGAAGCCATGGAGTTCTACCAGTCCGTGTTCGGCGGAGAGGTGCAGCGCAGCACGTTCGCCGAGTTCCAGATGGCGCAGGATCCGCCGGACAACGACCTGATCATGCACTCGCAGCTCACCACCCCGGGCGGCTTCACGATCATGGCCGCAGACGTTCCCGCGCACATGGAGCTGAACCAGGGGAGCAACATCAGCATCTCGCTCAGCGGAGACGACGAGGCGGAGCTGACGGGTTACTACGAGAAGCTCACTGAGGGCGGAACAGTCGTCGAACCGCTCGCCAAGGCGCCGTGGGGCGACAGCTTCGGCATGGCGATCGACCGGTTCGGCATCCAATGGCTGGTGAACATCGCCGGCGCCAAACCGGAGGCGGCGGCGGAGTAGCGCGACGGGCGCCGATCCGGGGAGGTCGTCATGTGCCGTTGGCTCGCATATTCGGGGGAGCCCCTGAAGCCCGCCTACCTGATTCTGGACGCGCAGCACTCGCTGGTGGCGCAGTCCCTGAACTCGCCGCTCGGGGCGGAGACCGTGAACGGCGACGGCTTCGGCTTCGGCTGGTATCCAGCGGATCGTTCGACGGGAAACACCCCGGCGCTGTTCCACAGCATCGAGCCGGCGTGGCACGACGAGAACCTGCGGGAGCTGACGGACGCGATCGCCAGCCCGTTGTTCTTCGGACACGTTCGCGCGGCGGCCGGGCCGCCCATCCAGCAGACGAACTGCCATCCGTTCCGGTACGAGAACTGGATGTTCATGCACAACGGCTTCCTCAACGGGTTCGTCCAGCTGAAGCGCGACCTCGCGCTGGCGGTGGACGAGTCGCTCTTTCCGCTTATCCACGGCACCACGGATTCGGAGGTGCTCTTCTACCTGGCGCTCACCTTCGGCCTGCGCGATGACCCGGTCGAGGGGATGGCGAAGGCGATCCGCTTCGTCGAGGGGATGGGTGAACGCAAGGGGATCCCGTTCCCGGTGCAGGGCACGTTCGCCCTGTCGGACGGGCGCACGCTGTGGGCGTTCCGGTACTCCACCTCGCATCAGAGCCGAACGCTGTTCCACTCCGTCGCCGTCCCGGAACTTCGGGAGATGTTCCCGGATGCGGCGCAGTTCGACCTCTTCGGCGACCACGCGAAGGTCGTCGTCTCGGAGCCGCTCAACGACATGCCGGGCGCCTTCCTCGAGGTGCCGGAGTCGACGGTGGCGATCCTGGACGACGACGGCTACCGGCACGAACCGTTCCTGAGCGAGGCGGCCTGACCGGCAGGCCGCCTCGCGCAGGACTCAATCCCCGTCCAGCACCTTGCGCACGAAGGCGTCGACGTGCTCGACAGTGTCGAACACCGTGAGGATGCACCATGACCGAACCGAACGCGCCTCTGCCGACCCAGATCGATCCACCCGAGCTGTACCGCAGTCCGGCGTTCGCCCAGGGAATGATCCTCCCCGAGGGTCCGGCGCTCTTCGTGGGCGGCCAGAACGGGGTGGATGCGGAGGGCGCGCTTCTCGAGGGACTGGAGGCGCAGACCGAGCAGGCGCTGCGGAATCTGCTGGCCGTGCTTGCCGCAGCAGGCAGTGGGCCGGAGCAGGTGGTCAAGCTGAACATCCACCTGACTCCCGGCATCGATCCGACCGCCGCCTACGCGGCGACCCGGACGGTGTGGGGCGACCGGCGCACCGCGGTGACCGTGCTCGCGGTCGCGCCCGCACGGCCGGGCGCCCTCGTCGAGATCGACGCTGTGGCCGCGGTTCCTCGGTGACTTCTCCCCAGCACCGCCCACCGCGGCGGTGTCGAAATCGGGCGCCTTCGTTCGACGCATTCACACGAGATGATTCACACAACAGGAGGATGTGCACGATGAGCCGATTCATGATCCTGATCTACGGCGACGAGAAGCGGTGGCGGGAGATGTCCCAGGAGGAGCGTGCGGAGATCGATGCCGCGCACGGCGAGTTCTGGGCGAAGGCGGAGGGCTCGATCATCGCCTCGGGAGAGCTGCAGGGCCCCGGGACGGCGGTCACCGTCCGCCGCGGAACCGACGGCGAGCCGACGACGGTGGACGGTCCGTTCACCGAGGCGAAGGAGGTCGTCGGCGGGTTCTACGTCATCGACGTGCCCGATCAGGCGGCTGCGGTCGCGCTCGCTTCGGGGCTCGCCGAGGCCCGCCACGATCACAGCGGGGTGCAGGTCCAGCCGTTGGTCGACCACAGCGCCGCGTGAGCCGGTAGCAGAGCCGGTGGCGGGCGGGACGGCGCGGGGAGAGCTTCCCGGGATGCCGTTCCGTCCGCGTCGGGTTGAGACGTCTTCGCTAGGAATTCGTTTCCGCGTAGGTCCGGCATTCCCGGGCGTCTTCTACGTTAGCGAGCCGGGCGCTTGTCCTCAATTATGAGGACAGAAACCGTCAAGAATTGACGGGGAGGCCGGACGGAATGTCGCCGGGCGTGGCTAGGCTCGCCGCATGGCGGAATTCGACGAGGCGGAGCTCTCCCGCATCCGGCGCGGGCTGGTGACGTTCTGCTACCAGCTGCTCGGGTCGCCGTTCGAGGCGGAGGATGCCGCCCAGGATGCGATGGAGCGGGTCTGGCGCGCTCGATCGACCTTCGACCCGGCTCGCGCCTCCTTCGCCACCTGGGCGTACCGCATCGCGCGGAACGTGTGCGTCGACCGGTTGCGCGAGACTCCGCGCCGTCCTCTGCCGCGGGATCTGCGCGATCCCGGGCTGGAGGTCGGCGCGCCGCTCGTCCCGGCTTTCGACGTCCCCTGGCTGCTGCCGGCGCCGACCGGCTGGGCCGGCGGTTCGGAGGCCGAAACGGTCGCCGAACGCCGTGAGGAGGTGCGGCTCGCCGTCACCGCCATGCTGCAGTCGCTGTCGCCGGTGCAACGGGGCGCGTTCGTGCTGCGCGACATCCTCGGGCTCTCCGCGATGGAGACCGCCGCGGTGCTCGAGGTTTCCGTGCCTTCGGCGAACTCGGCCCTCCAGCGCGCACGTGCGGCCATCCGTTCAGGGACCCAGCGTGCGCATCCCGTCGCCGACGGTGTCGTCGAACGATACGCCCGCGCGATCGAGGAGGCCGACGCCGCTGCTCTCGCCTCGGTCGTCGCCGACGACGTGGTCTTCGAGATGCCGCCGGTGCCGCAGTGGTCGATCGGGCGCGAGACGTACGCCGCCTTCATGGCGCACCTGTTCGTCTGGCGCGGAACGGGGTGGTCCACGACGTCGGTTTCGGCGAACGGTCAGCCGGGCATCCTGCTGTATCGGGTCACCCCCGAAGGGCGCACGCCGCACACCGTCCACCTACTCGATGGAGACGCGGCCGGCGCCATCGGGCACGTTCTCGTGTACCAGGACGCGCGGCTGTTCGAGCTCTTCGCGGCGACGGCATCCGTTCTGCGATGATTTCGGCGCGTCCCATCCGTATGTCCTGATGAAGGATCCCCTTCACGAACAAAGGAGACGGACATGGGACGACTGATCGTGACGCAGTTCATCACGCTGGATGGTGTGGTCGAGGACCCGGACGGCAGTGACGGCACGCCGTTCGGCGGCTGGGCGATGCAGTTCGGGCTGGCAGCGGTCGCCGGGGACAAGTTCTCACTGGCGAGCATCCTGGAGTCCGGGGTGCTGCTGCTCGGCCGGCGGAGCTGGGAGCACTTCAGCACGCTGTGGCCGACGCGGGACGACGACTTCTCGCAGCTGATGAACCGGGCGAGGAAGGCGGTCGTGACCAGCCGGCCGCTCCCGGGCGACACCTGGGCGAACTCGACGGCGGTAGCCGGGACTCTTGAGGAGTGGCTCGCTGAGACGCTCGCGTCGAAGGATGTCGCGGTCATCGGCAGCGGATCGTTGCTGCCTGCGCTGGCTGAGGCGGACGCGGTGGACGAGTACCGGCTGCTCACCTTCCCGGTCGCCGTCGGGTCGGGTCGCCGGCTGTTCGATGCGGGGGCACGATTCGGCCTGGTGTCGGCGGAGCAGTCCGGGGCGGCAGTGCTGAGCGTGCTGGACCCGCGCGGCTGACGCGGGCGGAAGTCCGGGCCGGGAACGGCGACGATGACGCTTGACGCGGGGGACCGGGCCGCCTATCGTCGTATCCAACGTAATTGTTGAGTAAACAGATTGTTGAGGACGATCATGGGCAACCCGGTCATCATCGAAGCCGTTCCCGGCACCAACTACGCCGATCTCACCAGGGAGTTCGACGCTCCGGTGGAGGCGCTTTTCCGCGCACATGCCGACGCCGACCTCTACGCCACGTGGATCGGACCTCGCGCCCTGGAGACGGAGATCACCCGCTGGGACTTCCGGAGCGGGGGAGGGTACGGCTTCGAGCAGCGCGACACGAACGGGCAGTCCTTCGGATTCCGCGGCGTCTTCCACACCATCGTCGACAACGAACTCATCATCCAGACCTTCGAGTACCTCGGCGCGCCGAACGAGGTGAGCCTCGACCGAATGCGTTTCGAGGCGTTGCCCGGAGGCCGTTCCCGTCTGGCGGGACGGTCGGTCTTCACCTCCGCGGAAGCGCTGGAGGAGATGATCGCGTCCGGCATGGAGTACGGCGTCCGGGAGGGCTACGAGAAGCTCGACGAGCTCCTGGCCCGGTGACCCGCGCTCACTGCCGGTGTTCGAGCCGACGGGCGCGCGAATCCAGGTAGTCGCGCTCCGGCGCGGATCGCGTGCCGCGGGCTGCCGCCCGGTACTCGGCGACCGCCTCCGGGATGCTGCCCGCGCGCTCGAGTAAGTGCGCCCGCACGGCCGCCACCCGTTGCGCATCCACGGGCCGTCCGCTCGCGGTCAGGCGGTCGATCGCAGCGAGTCCGGCCTGCGGCCCGAACACCATCGCCTCTGCCACGGCGGCGTTGAGGGTGACGACGGGGTTGCCCGTCTGCCGCTCCAGCAGGCGGTAGAGCACGAGGATCTGCGCCCAATCGGTCGAGTCCGCGTCCGGTGCTTCGTCGTGGACGGCCGCGATCGACGCCTGGAGCGCATATGGACCCGCCTCGCCCTGCGGGAGCGACTGCTCCAGGATGCCGATGCCCTCCGCGATCAGGTCGCGATTCCAGAGCGAGCGGTCCTGCTCGTCGAGCGGCACCAGCCGGCCGCCTGGAGTCGTTCGGGCGGGTCGGCGCGCATCCGTCAGGAGGAGCAGCGCGAGCATCCCGGCGACTTCGCCGTCCTCCGGCAGGACGGTGTGGAGCATCCGTGCCAGGTGGATGGCCTGGTCGGTCAGATCGACGTCGTGGATGGCGTCTCCGGTGGTCACGGTGTGCCCCTCGGAGAACATGACGTAGATGACGGCGAGCACCGCCTCCAGCCGGTCGTCGGCGCCGAGGGGAGCGGGGAACGCGGCTCCCGTCTCGCGGATTCGCGCCTTCGCCCGGCTGATCCGCTGCGCGACGGTCGCCTCCGGAAGCAGGTAGGCGTGCGCGATCTGGGCGGTGGTGAGGCCGGCCACCGCACGCAGCGTCAACGTGATCTGAGCGGAGACGGTCATCGCCGGATGGCAGCAGAGCTGGAGCAACTGGACACTGTCATCGGCGTGCGCGACTGCGGCGCCGGCGAGCGGCTCATGCAGCATCGCCTCCGACCGCTCCCGGTCGCGCCTGCTGCTCTCGCTGCGGATCTGGTCGATCAGTCTGCGGCGGGCCGCGGTGACGAGCCACGCGCGCGCATCGTCCGGCCGGCCGGTTCGCGGCCACTGCTGGACGGCCGCGATGAGCGCCTCCTGCACGGCATCCTCGCAGATGTCGAACTGGCCGGCCCCATACCGCCGCAGCAACGCCGCGAGGACCTGCGGCGCGAGCTCGCGCAGCAGGTCCCCGAGGGGTTGTTCGGTCACATGTCCACCCCGGCGGAGAACATCACCGGCCGGATCTCCAGGGCGAGCCCGTCGATGGAGGCGTCCGGGATCTGCTTCGCCAGCTCGATCGCGCGCTCCTTGGACTCCACGTCGACCAGGTAGTAGCCGCCCATGAACTCTTTGGACTCGGCGAACGGCCCATCGACGACCTCCGGGACGCCGCCGCGGCTGCGCACCACGCTGGACTGGCTGGCATCGCCCAGTGCGTTGGTGCTCAGGAACTCCCCGGTCTCGGTGATGGCCGCCATGAACTTCTCGTGGCCGTCGCCGATCGCGGACATCTGCGCTTCGCTGAGTCCCGCGAGCACGTCCGGGTCGACCTGCATCAGGATGAGGTACTTCATGGCTGTTCCTTTCGATCGGTGCGCCGCGTGATCGCAGCGTTCGCAGACAGGTCGGAGCCGGGCGCCGATTCTCGACACTCTACTTTCCGAAAGCGTCGAGGCGGCGGAGCCGGATCAGGTTCGCGGGTCGAATGCGAGCAGGGCGGCAGCGTGAGGATCGTCCGCCCCGCCGAGGTAGACGGTTCGGAAGAGCTCCCAGAGCTCGGCCGCGGTCGCCTCGCCACCCGTGGCGTCGGTGTGCCGCTGCACGTGCCGGGCGAAATCGATCTGGAGCCGGCGGGGCAGCTCGATTCCGTACTCGGCCTCGAGCAGGTACGCGATGCCGCCCTTGCCGGACTGCGAGTTGACCCGGATCACGGCGTCATAGCTGCGCCCGATGTCGGCGGGGTCGATGGGGAGGTAGGGGACTCGCCACTCGATCGCGGTCTCCGCGCGGCCTTCGGAGGCGGCTCTGGCGCGGTGCTCGGCGAATCCCTTCTTGATGGCGTCCTGGTGCGTGCCACTGAAGGCGGTGTGCACGAGGTCTCCGACGTACGGATGCCGTGGATGGATCTCGATGCGGTTGCAGTACTCGACGGTGCGGCGGATCTCGTCGATGTCGGAGAAGTCGATCATCGGGTCGATGCCCTGCGCGTGCAGGTTGAGCGCCAGAGTCGCGAGGTCGACGTTGCCGGTCCGCTCCCCGTTGCCGAAGAGGCATCCTTCGACCCGCTGCGCCCCGGCGAGGACCGCGAGCTCGGCGCACGCGATGCCGGTGCCGCGGTCGTTGTGCGGATGCACCGAAAGGATCACGGCGTCGCGGCGGGCGAGGTTCTTGTGCATGTACTCGATCTGGTCGGCGTATACGTTCGGTGTTGCGATCTCGACCGTCGCCGGGAGGTTGAGGATGACGGGTCGCTCGGCCGTGGCATCCCACAGCTCGGTCACGGCGTTGCAGATCTCGATGGCGTAGTCCGGTTCGGTGAGGTTGAACACCTCGGGCGAGAACTCGAATCGCACGTTCGGGAGTTCGCCTGCGAGCTCCAGCACGTCGCGGGCGCCCGCGAGGATCAGCTCCCGCAACTCGTCGCGGCTCTTGCCGAGCACGACCTCGCGCCAGACGGGTGCGGTGGCGGTGTACAGGTGGATGACGACCGCGTTGCGGATGCCGCGGATGGACTCCACGGTCTGCTCGATCAGGTCTCGGCGGGCCGGGGTGAACACGACGATCGTCACGTCATCCGGCGCGATGCCGCTCTCGGCGATCAGGCGCACGAAGTCGTAGTCCGTCTGCGACGCCGACGGGTAGCCGACCTCGATCTCCTTGTAGCCCATACGGACCAGGAGTTCGAAGAATCGGCGCTTGCGCTCGGGGTCCATCGGCTCGGCGAGCGCCTGGTTGCCGTCGCGCAGATCGACCGGTACCCACAGCGGTGCGGAGGTCAGCCGTCTGGTCGGCCAGTTCCGCTCGGTCAGGGGAACGTCGACGCGCGAGTACGCGTCACGGTAGCGATGCGAGGGCATCTGCGAGTGCCGCTGGCGGTTCCAGGTGGCCGCGTCGGCAGGGACCGGGCCGGCGGGAGTGGAGATACGGGAGTACGTGTTCGTGCTCATCAGGCGTCGTCCTTCTTCAGTGGTGGTGAGGAGGGACCGGCGCACGTTCGCCCCACGCCGGGGAGCCGGTCCGGCTACACCCCGCCGTGGCGGCGAAGAAGAAGCAATACAAGGGAGCGCACGAAAGGGAGGCTATCACAACTCCTCAGACAAGTAGAGCAGTTGGGGTTCCTGCGATGATGGCTCCATGACCCTGGTACGCCGCGAACCTCTGGCCGATCAAGCCGCCGAGCTGCTGCTCGATCGAATCCGCTCCGGCGAGTGGGCGCTCGGCGCCAAGCTGCCCGGCGAGACGACGCTGGCCCCGCAACTGGGCGTGGGGCGTTCCACAGTGCGGGAGGCGATCCGGCAGCTCGCCGGTCGCGGTGTGCTCGCGACCCGGCAGGGCGCGGGCGTGTTCGTCACGGCCCTGGACGCGTCGGAGGACTGGACCCGCACCGTCAGCCGCGCCGACATCCTCACGGTCATCGAAGCCCGGATCGCCGTCGAGGTCGAGGCCTCCGCCCTTGCGGCGGAGCGCCGGACTGGCGTGGAGCTGCGGGCCGTGAAGAGAGCGCTCGAGGCACGCGAGTCGCACCGTGGAGGGGTCGATGAGCACGTCGACACGGATGCTGCGTTCCATCGCAGCATCGTCGTCGCGTCGCACAACCCGATCCTGCTCGACCTGTTCGACAGCTTCACCCCACGAAACCGGCAGGCCATGATCGACATGCTCCGCACCCGTGGCTCCCACGGCGACGACGCGGATCAGGCGACCCATCAGGGCATCTACGACTCCATCGCCGACCGTGATCCTGCAGCTGCGGCCGCAGTCACGCGTGACCACCTCACGTCACTGGCGCGCCGACTGGCGCCGTAAGTCGCCTCGTCACCAACCCTCAGCCGACAGCAACTCGTCGGTCACCTTCCGAAAGCGTCGAGGTGGCGCAGGCGGATCAGGCAGACCACTCCGAGAACAGCCATCGCGACCGCCGCGATGAGAGACACCGCCTGGATGCCGGAGCAGAACGCCTGAGCGGCTGCCGCCTGAACGCGCAGGGCGAGCTCGGGGGAGAGGTGGGAGGTGACCGTCCGAACGCCAACGAGGCTCTCGCGCACGGCCTCCTGCTGCCCGGCGGTGAGCGCGGACTCGGCGGGGAGGCCGAGCCGGTAGACGAGGGTCACCAGGCTGCCCAGGAGGCCGATGCCCAGGGCGTAACCGAGTTGGCCGCTCGTCTCCGAGATGGAGGCCGCCGACGACGCCTTCTCCAGGGGCACCGAGCCGACGATGATCGTCGTCCCGAGCGTCGGAAGCGGCGCCGCACCGAAGCTGACGAGCGCGAATCCGGCGACGAGCGGCCACGGTCCGGTCTGCGGCGTCACCTGGGCCATCAGGATGAGCGCGAGCGCGATCAGCAGAAGGCCCGCGCCGATCACGATGCCCGGACGGACGCGCCGGCCGATCACCGGCATCACGATGAAGCCGAGCACGCTGACCAGCGCCGCAGGGACCGTGAGCAGCCCCGCCTGCACAGGTCCGGCTCCCTCGATCAGCTGGAAGTACTGGGTGTTGAGCATCATCAGGGGCCCGGTCAGCAGGGTCATCAGCATGAGGCTCAGCAGCACGAGCGTGAAGCCGCGGCTGCGGAACATCGTCAGGTCGAGCAGCGGACGGCGCTCCGCATCCATCCCGAGCCGACGCTGGCGCCGGATGAACCAGACGGCGAAGATCACGCCGGTGACGATCGTGACACTCGAGGTCGGCTGGAGGCCGCTGCGCGCGACCTCCTTGACCCCGTAGACGAACGGCAGGATCGCCAGCAGGGAGAGCAGGACGCTCCACCAGTCGGTCGCGCCGGCCGGCGACGTGCGCGGGGTTTCCCGCAGGAGGATCGGGCACAGGACCAGCAGCAGGATCATGACGGGGACGCCCAACAGGAAGATCGATCCCCAGGGAAGGTGGGCGAGCAGGGCACCGCCGACCAGTGGGCCGACGATCATGCCGCCCATGAAGCACGCCATGAAGACGCCGATCGCCACAGATCGCTGGCGGTCGCTGCGGAACAGGGCGCTCAGCAGCCCATACAGCGCCGGGGTGAGCGCGGCCGCGCCGACCCCGCAGAGGCCGCGCGCGATGATGAGCATGCCTGCGGTCGGGGCGAATGCCGCGAGCACCGATGCTGCCGCGAAGACCGCGGCTCCGATCATCACCATACGGCGCCTGCCGAACCGGTCGGCGAAGGACCCGAACGTGATCAGCAGCCCGGCGAGCAGAAAGCCGTAGAGGTCGACGATCCAGAGCTGCTGGGCGCTGTTGGCGTGGAGGTCGTCGGCGATGCGCGGCAGGGCGAGCAGCACCACCGACACGTCGATGGAGGTGATCAGTGCGCCGAGCGCGAGGACGGCAAGACCGAGCCATTCGCGGGCGCCGGCCCGGCCGTCGCCGAGTGTGCCCGGCCGGGGGGAGGTCCCGGCGGCAGAGGTTGTCGCGGTCGTTGCGGTGGGTGCGGCGGCTGCGGCGGTGCTCATGGTCGGCTCCTTCAGGTCGATACCCGTGCCGGTGTCGGCGACGGTGACATGAGGAGGTCGGAGGCGATGCCGGATTCTCTACACGGCATCCAGAGGTTTTCAGCCGGATGCGGAGCGGAACCCACGGAGGCGAAGGCTGTTGCCGACGACGAAAACGCTGGAGAACGCCATAGCGGCGCCCGCGATCATCGGATTCAGCAGGCCCAAGGCCGCCAGGGGGATCGCCGCGACGTTGTACGCGAACGCCCAGAACAGGTTGGCCTTGATCGTGCCGAGGGTTCGTCGCGCCAGCCGGACCGCGTCCACGGCGGCACGCAGATCACCGCGCACCAGGGTGATGTCGGCGGCCTCCGTGGCGACGTCTGTGCCCGTCCCCATCGCGAGCCCCAGGTCCGCGGTTGCGAGAGCGGCCGCGTCGTTGACGCCGTCGCCCACCATGGCCACGACTTTCCCTTCGGCCTGGAGCCGTGCGATCATTCCCGCTTTGTCTGCCGGCAGCACCTCGGCGAACACCTCGTGGATGCCGACCGCTTGGGCGACCGCGCGGGCCGCAGCGGAGTTGTCGCCGGTGAGAAGGATCGGCGTCAGACCGAGGCGGCTGAAAGCGGCGACGGCTTCCGCGCTGGTCGGCTTGATGGTGTCCCCGACGACCAGGATGCCGCGGGCGACGCCGTCCCAGGCGACGCAGACGACCGTGAGCCCTTCCGCCTCCGCGTCCTGTCGCGCAGCCTCCAGCGCCGGATCCAGCGGGATGGACCACTCGCGGAGGAGGGAGGGGCGCCCGACCAGCACGAGGTGCCCCTCGACGATGCCCTGAACTCCCCGCCCTTCGATGTTCGTGAACGAGTCCACCGCGGGCAGTTTGCCGGGCAGGTCGCCAAGCAGCTCGCCGTGCCGAGGCTCGGTGGCTGGCACCTCCCCGGCGATGTGATCCCGCGAGCGCTCCACGGCCGCGATCGCTACCGCGCGGGCGATCGGGTGCTCGGACGCGTCCTCGACGGCCCCGGCGAGGCGGAGCAGCGTCGGCTCGTCGACGCCGTCGGCCGCGATCACGTCGTGCACCGTCATCCTTCCCGTTGTCACTGTGCCCGTCTTGTCCAGCACGATCGTGTCCACGGTCCTGGTCGCCTCCAGCACCTGCGGGCCCTTAATCAGGATGCCCAGCTGGGCACCGCGACCCGTGCCGACCAGCAGCGCAGTCGGGGTGGCGAGACCCAGGGCGCAAGGGCAGGCGATGATCAGCACCGCGACCGCTGCCGTGAAAGCGGAGGTCGCGGGAAAACCGGCGAGCAGCCAGGCGCCGAGAGTGACCACCGCGATGCCCAGTACGACGGGGACGAAGACGCCGGAGATCCGGTCGGCGAGGCGCTGCACCTCGGCCTTGCCGGACTGTGCATCCTCGACGAGTCTCGCCATCTGGGCCAGTTGCGTGTCGGCGCCGACGCGACTCGCGCGCACCCGAAGACGGCCTCCCGCATTGAGGGTCGCGCCGGTGACAGCATCGCCCTCGGTCACCTCCACCGGCACCGATTCGCCCGTGAGCAGCGATCGGTCGACGGCGCTGCGCCCCTCGATGACCACACCATCGGTCGCGATCTTCTCGCCGGGCCGCACGACGAACTCGTCGCCGACGCGCAGGGCGCCGACCGGGATGCGGGTCTCGACGCCGCCGCGGATGACGGCCACGTCCTTGGCTCCCAGCTCGAGGAGGGCGCGCAGGGCGTCACCCGCCCGGCGCTTCGAGCGCTTCTCGAAGTAGCGTCCGGCGAGGACGAACATCGTCACGCCGGAGGCCACCTCGAGGTAGATGTTGCCGGAGCCGTCCGACGAGGTGACGGTGAAGCTGAAGCCGTGCGTCATGCCCGGCATCCCCGCAGTTCCGAGGAACAGCGCATACAGGGACCACGCGAAGGCCGCCAGCGTGCCGATCGAGACCAACGTGTCCATGGTCGCAGCGCCGTGGCGGGCATTGACCGCCGCCGCTCGGTGGAACGGCCATCCACCCCAGAGCACGACCGGAGCAGCCAGCACGAGCGAGAGCCATTGCCAGTAGGTGAACTGGAACGCGGGGACCATCGCCAGGACGATCACGGGGACGGCGAGGACGACGCTCCCGATCAGTCGCTGACGCAGTCCGGTGAGTTCGGGGTCGGCATCCTCGCCACGGGGAGGTGCGCTTGCGGGAACAGCGGCCGTGTATCCGGTCCGCTCGACCTCCGCGATCACCTCCTGGACGCTCATCCCGGCCGGAATCGCCACGCGCGCCTTCTCGGTGGCGTAGTTGACGGTCGCCGAGACGCCATCGAGCCGGTTGAGCTTCTTCTCGATGCGCATCGCGCAGGACGCACAGGTCATGCCGCCGACCTCGAGCTCCACGTCAGTGGTGGCGCCAAAGGGGAGGGGAGAGGCGGTCATGTGTGCTCCGATCAGCGAGGACCTATGGGCGAGAGGTGGATGCGGCGGCGCCGGGTTCAGCGGCGCGCGGCGATGTAACCGGCCTCCTCGACAGCGGCGAGGACGAGCGCGTCGTCCACTCCCGCAGCCGTCGTGACGCTCAGTACGCCGTCCGTCGCGGACACGGCCAGCTCATCCACGCCGTTCACCTGAGACACCTCCTCGGTCACCGCCCGCTCGCAGTGCTCGCACGTCATCCCGGTGACCTGGTATTCGATCGTCTGCACGTCATCCTCCGTTTCGATGGGCACCGCTGAAGCACCCGAGTTCTCGAACCAGGATACCCCAGGGTGGTATTCCCAGAACGAAATTCTCGGCAAAGCAATAGGGGTTATTCACTGAAGCAGCCCCGTCATCGGCGGCGCACCGGCGTCGTTGGCTGTCAGGGGCGGGAGTCCCCACTCCCGTCCGATCGTCCGCAGCAGCGAATAGTGCGTGAAGGGCTGAGCCGAGACCGCATGCGGACGCGCGGCCGGGCCGGCGAGGACGCAGGCGACGACGTTATCCGAGGAGTCGCCCTCGTCGAAGGTGATGACCAGGAGCGACCGCTGCGTGGTGAAGGCGGGCGAGGCGAGGATCGGGGGGACGTTCGTTCGCAGCCAGGCGTCTCCCGTGGCGATCGAGCAGTCGTGCATATCGTTGCACAGGTCTGGGCTGATGAAGGAGAAGTCCGGCAGGGAGGTCGTCGTCGCGAGGTCGGAGGCGAACCGGTCGTACGGAACGTCGTGCCAGGCGCAGTAGGCGGCATCGTTCGTCACACTGGGGAAGTAGAGGAACGGGTTGTGCTTCACCGCGTAGCGGCTCGTGTTCGCGGTCGTGCAGGGCGCA
>NZ_JBNDHX010000017.1:0-50383 GCF_056755275.1 Leifsonia sp. HAY1-4F | reverse complement strand
GCACCGCTCGGGGCTGTACATACCGATGGTGAGGTGGGTGCCCTCGATCATCTCCGCCTGACGTTCGAGGTCGAAAGTGCTCCGGTCGAACGAGTGCCAGCGGACCGGAGCTGTCGTCTTCGGAGATCGCGATCCGCGCGGTAGCGCGATCTCAAGCGCGGACGGGATGGCGTCGACCAAGTCGTATCGGGCCAACGCGGTAGTCAAGCAGATCGTGGATCGAGGGGCGCGAGTCGCGATTTCGATGAGATTGAGATCAGCGACCCCCGCGTTCGCCTTCCTGTAGACGCCGCGACCGATGCGTATGAGGTTCTTTCCGCCGACGAGGTCCTGAAGGTCTCTGGTCTGGAGGCCGGCCGCCCTCGCTTCTTGGAAGCTGAAGGTGTCGGCGTCGATGATGTCGATTTTTGACTTCACGAGCTCCTCCTGCATCTGACTGCTTACAGATAAGGGTATCTGTAAGCATTTAGGTGCGGCGGGCCAACCTCGACGTCTGCATCTAACTGTATACAGATAATGCGATCTGTAAGCATTTAGATGCAGATGTCGGCTCGCCGAGGACGTGGGCGGAGAAGAACCCCTAGCCCAGGTGGTCGAGGTAGCGCAGGATGATGCCCTCGCGCAGGGCCCATGGGCACACTTCGAGCTCCTCCACGCCGAACGCGCGCATCGTCTCCCGGAGCACGACCCCGCCGGCGACGATCTGGAAGGTGCGGTCGGGGGTGATGCCGGGCAGGGCCGTGCGGGCGTCCGCGGGCATCTTGCCGAGCCGCGGCACCCAGTCCGCCAGTCCCGAGCGGGTGAGGGTCAGCCGGTCCGCCCCGCCCGGGCGCGTGGTGGACGAGCCGGCGAGACGGGCCAGCGAGCGTATCGTCTTGGAGGTGCCGATCACGTGCTCGTCGCCGGTCCGGTCGAAGCCGGACACGGCGGTCTGCAGCAGCCCGCGCGCGTGGTCGCGCAGGGCATCCACCTGCTCGTCGCGCGGAGGGTCCTCGTGCAGGAAGCTGATGGTGCTGCGGCCGGCACCGAGCGGGACGGAGACCGCGGTGTCGGGGTACTCGTCCGTGCCGGTCGCGAGTTCGAGCGAGCCGCCTCCGATGTCGAAGAGCAGGATGCGGCCGGACGACCATCCGAGCCACCGGCGCACCGCAAGGAACGTCAGCCGGGCCTCGTCGGCGCCGGACAGGACCTGCAGGTCGACACCGGTCTGCTCCCGGATCCGCGTGAGCAGGGCCGGGCCGTTGGTCGCCTCGCGAATGGCGGACGTGGCGAAGGGCAGCAGCTCCTCGATCCCCTCCTCCTCGGCCACCCGCATCGCGGACGAGATGGCGTCGAGGATGGCGTCGCATCCGTCGTCGCTGATCGCGCCACTCGTCGTGATGTACCGCATGAGCCGGAGGACCGACTTGTGCGTGGCGGCGGGGATGGGGCGTGCGCCGGGGTGCGCATCCACGATGAGCAGGTGAATGGTGTTCGAACCGACATCGAGGACTCCGAGGCGCACCATCAGAGACTACTGGCGGCGGAGGGCTCCGGCCGCCTCCGGCCGCCTCCGGCCGCCTCCGCGCTACCGCAGCGTGACCGAGTTCGCCTGGTCGTTCATCGAGCCGAGGCTGGAGGCGTCGACGGCGTACCCGTATGAAGCGCCCGAGTAGTTGGTGCCCTGCCAGAGCTTGGTGCTGCACCCCGAGAAGCTCTTGAACGAGCTGACCCGGCCGGACCAGCCGACGTTACCCAGCGGTCCGAAGTACCAGACCGTGCTGCCGTTGCAGGAACTCGAGTTGGTGATCTGGAAGAATGCGCCGCCGTAGCCGACGTCGTCGTACAACTGGCTCTGAACGAAGGTGGTCTGCACGCCGGCGGGTGTCACTGTATCGACGACCGCCCCTCGCGCGTCGAGGGGCGCGACCACCCGGAGATGGGCTCGGTCGAGCACGGCGCGGTTCAGATCCTCACCCGGGTGGACGCAGACGAGGGTGGCGGTGCCGAGGTCGTACGAGCAGGAGTCGACGGCGCCGGCCGCCCGTGGATCCAGCACTCCGTCCGTCGGTGCCGCCATCGCGGCTCCCGGCCCGGACAGCAGGGCGGCGAGCAGGGTGGCCATGCCGACCGTCCCCATCACAACGCGCGCACGAACAGCTTTCGAGAATCCCATTGGTCGCTCCCCCTGAAGCCCGGCCCCCTGCCGAGCACGCCCATTCTGCACCACGAAGCGCTTCGGAACAGGAAATCGAAACTTCGTTGAGAGGATTCGACGGGGGGAGACATTACCTGAGTATGAGCGAGTTGGCGGAGCCGCATCCCGCGGCCGACGAGGGGGAGAGGTCCGTCCCGGCGGACCTCGACCTGCTGCGTCAACTCGCCGACGGCAGCAAGGCCGCCTTGGCGGCGCTCTACGACCGGTACAGCCGCGTCGTCTACGCCTACACCGCCGCGAGGCTTTCGTCCCGGGAGGATATCGAAGAGATCAGCCAGGACGTGTTCGTCACGCTCTGGCGGAAGCGGGCGACGATCTCGATCGCCGGCGCTTCCGCCCTGCCGTGGCTCCTGGTCACCAGCCGCAACCTGATCGCCAACCGGCGGCGCTCCCTCCAGGTGGTGGAGAAGCGCCGCAGCGACAGTCCTGTGGACGGATCGCTCGCCGACTCCCGTCCGGGGCCGGAGGAGCTCGCCGAACGCGGCCAGCTCCTCGCCTATGTGGAAGACGTGGTGGCGACCCTCCCGGAGCCGGACCGCACCGTGTTCGAACTGTGCATCCGCGGTGACCGGAGCTACGAGGAGGCTGCGGCGCAGGTCGGGCTGAGCGAGGGGGCCGTGCGGAACCGGCTCTCGCGCCTCCGCGCGCGGCTCCGGAATGAACTCCGCACCCTCAGGGGGACGCCATGACCAACCACAACCTCCTCCCCACCGACGAGCGCTTCGACCAGATCAAGGAGCGACTGCTCGATGTCGTCGCCGCCGACGACCGCCGCCGGACCCGGAAGCACCGGCTGATCGCCATCGGTGTCGCCGGCGCCATCGTCGCGGGCACCACGGGCGCCGCGATCGCGATCGCCCTGGCGTCGCAGGGCCGGATCAACTACGAGACCGACTGCTACGCGGCCGCCGACCTGGGGTCGCGCCACGGGAGCTCAGTGCCGGTGACCGCCGACCTCGGCGAGAAGACCCCGACGCCCCTCAGCGAGCGCATCCGCAACGCCGAGGACGTCTGCGCCGCCACTTGGCGGATCGGCACCTTCTCCCCGGAGGGGTCCTCGAGCACGGCCGAGTACCCCGTCCCCCACCTGGAGACCTGTCAGCTGCCCGACGGGCGGCTCGCGGTGTTCCCCTCCGACCAGGCCCTCAGCGAGCTGTGCTCGCGACTGGGCCTCACCATCCCGCACGAGTGATGAACAGGGGTAGTCCACCACGTGCGGGATAAGGGACGGTGCCCGCCGCATCGGACGCCGGGGGATGGCGGCGGCGGGCACCTACCGACCCGATAGATGAAGACCGGACCGGATGCACCCAGTGTGGCGCACCGGAAGAAAGGAAGGAGACGGCATGACCGCAATCGATCCGGCCGCCTTGGAGCTGCCGCCCACGGAGCCCGTGGACATGACCATCCTGATCCAGCAGGTGCTCGACCGCGGGCACTGACGACTCGCTCGATCAATGCTGCTGACGCGTCCAGCGCGCGTCCTGCGCGCCTGCTCAGCTGCGGCGGGGGATCCGCACCGTGACCACGGCGCCTCCGGCCGGGCGATTGGATGCGTCCACGGTGCCGTGGTGGCGGGTCACCACCTCCGCGACGAGGGCCAGGCCCAGCCCGTAGTGGCGGCCGCGCTCCGTGCTGGGCTGCGCATCCCGTGAGGTGGCGAAGCGCTCGAACGCGCGACTCTCGACTCCGGCGGAGAAGCCGGGTCCGTCGTCCTCGACCGAGAGCGTGACGGCGTCCCCGGTGGAGGCCACGGTCACCTGCACGTGCGTGAGGGCGTGGTCGAGAGCGTTGTCGAGCAGCGCGACGATCATCCTCCGGAGCGAGACCGGGGCACCGGTGACCATGGCGCCCGGCTCGGCCGTGACCTCGACCCGGACGCCGCGCTCCTGAATGCTGCCCTCGGCCGAGCGCACGACGGCGGTGGCGAGTTCGCCGAGGTCGACGCCCTCGCTCTCGGCCGTCTGGCGCGGGTCGGCGGCGGTGAGCAGGTCCTGCACGATCTCGGTGAGCGCCCGGCTGTCGTCGACGATCTCGTCCAACCCGGACAGGAGCTCGTCGTCCTCGGTCGACGACTCCCGGGCGACATGTCGGCGCAGCAGCTGGGCGCGCGTGCTCAGCAGGGTCAGCGGTGTCCGGAGCTCGTGTCCGGCGTCGGCGACGAATCGCCGCTGCAGGGCCAGCGCCTCCGCCATCGGGCGGAGCGAGCGGCGCGCCACCACCAACCCGATCCCCGCCGCGGCCAGTGTGGCGATGAAGCCGGAGACGACGAGGGCCACCAGCAGCCGACTCAACTCCTCCTGCTGCTCGCCCAAGCCGTAGGAGACCTGCACGACCTTGCCGCGGCGGACATCCGTCTCGGTCAGGTAGCGCTGGCCGCCGGCCTCGACGATGCCGGATTGCGAGCCGCCGCGCTGGAGGACGTGCTGCAGCGCGGCCTCATCCGGGAGCCCCTCGGGCAGATTCGGCGAACTGTCCCGCCCCTCCGGGCTCACGACGGTGACCAGAAGGTCGCGCGGGGCGTCGTGCACGGAGTCGACCATGGAGGCGTCGGACAGCGCCCGCTGGGCCGCCTCGACCTGTCCCGCCGAGACGACGCTGAAGACGACGACCCCGAGAGCCACGAACAGGCCCACGATGATGAGCGCGAACTGGGCGGCCAGCCGGAGGGATGCGGTGTGCAGCTCCCGCTCGTCGGAGCCGATCACGATCGGCCTCCCGTCACGAGAGCGAGCCCATCCGGTAGCCGACGCCGCGGACGGTCTCGATCAGCGTCCGGCCGAACTTCCGGCGGAGATGGTGGACGTAGGTGTCGACGACGCCGGGGTCATCGGCGTCTGCGAACACGTCCTCGAGGAGCAGCGCCCGCGAGAAGACCTGGGCCGGGCGGCGGGCGAGACACTCCAGCAGGGCCGACTCGCGCTCCGAGAGGACGGTTCTGCTGCCGTCGGTCAGTGTCACGGTCCTGCTGTCGGTGTCGAGGCGTCCACCGGGGAAGCGGACGGTCGGGACCGTCGAGGAGGCGCGGCGCGTCAGTGCGCGCACCCGGGCGACGAGCTCGTCGATGTCGAACGGCTTGGCCAGGTAGTCCTCTGCGCCGGCGTTGAGGCCGTCGACGCGGTCGGGCGCGGTTCCGAGGGCCGAGAGCACCAGGATGGGCGTGGTGATCCCGTTCTCCCGCAGCCGGCGCAGGACATCGAGGCCGTCGACGGCGGGAAGTCCCCGGTCGAGCACCAGGACATCGAACGGCGAGGTGAGGCCGAGGTGGAGTGCGCGCTGGCCGTCGCGGGCGACCTCGACGTCGAACCCCTCCGATCCCAGCAGGGCGTCGAGCATGCTCGCGAGGCGACTGTCGTCCTCGGCGATCAGCACGCGCTGGTTCTCGGTCACCTGCGCAGTATAGGGCTGGCCCTCCCGGTGGCCGGGGCCGTCCGCCGCCGGAGCGATGGCCGTCATTCCACGCTCGCCGGCTGTGCGAAGGGGAGCCAGCCGGCTTCGAGGATGTGATCGTCGGCGTCGACGGCCAGCACCCCGCGTGCGCCCGCGCCGATCGCCCACGGGATTCCGCTCGGACCCAGGGCGAACACCGCGGTCGCGAGAACGTCTGCGGTGGTCAGGTCGTCGGCCACGACGGTCACGCTGAGCAGTGAGCGCGCGACAGAGCCGTCGCGCCCGTCGACGATGTGGGATCCGCGTTCGTAAGCCCCGGAGGTGGCGACGCCCGCATCGGTCACGGCGAGCACGGCCAGCATCTCGTCGGGCGTGTGCGGCGAACGGATGCCGACGCTCCACGGCCTGCCCTCTCCCGGCGTCCCCGCCACGATGACGTCACCGCCGGCGTTCAGGCAGTAGTCGCGGAGACCCGCAACGGCGAGCTCCTGTGCGGCCCGGGCGGCAGCCCATCCCTTCACGACGCCATCGAGGTCCCACGTGCCGTCGGGGCGCCGGATCCGGAAGGCGCCTCCGGACGCCGCGCTCGCCGCCTCCCCGATGGCGACGACCTCGCGGAAGTCCGTGCTGTGCTCGAAGCCGGCCGCGCCCGCTGCATTCGCCCGGCTCACCTCGCTGTCAGGACGGTAGGCGCTGAAGCGCTCGTCGGCCTCGCGCACAACCCGGAAGGCACGCTCGGCGGCCGGGGCCGCATCCACGTCGTCGCGGATGTCGATCGACATGGGGATGCCCATGACCGTCTCGAGGAACCTCATCGTCTGTCGATCGCCGACTGCACCGACTGGATGTAGCCCTCCGAGGTGTAGGTCGCGCCGGACACTGTGTCGATGTTCGCGGACTGCGAGGAGAGCACCTCCTGCTGGAGGATCGGGAGAGCCTGCTGGTTGATCTCCTGGTCGCGGCCGTTGCCGTCCGGAGCCTGGACCGTGTCGACGGCCGTGATCGTGTTGCCCGTGAAGGTGAGTTTCACCTGGACCGCGCCGTACTGGGTGTCGATGGCCGAGCCGGTCACGGTCTTCGTCGCGGCGGCCTGTCCGGGCGCGGGCGTCGCGGTGGCGGAGGGGGACAGCGATGCCGAGGCGGACGGCGTGGGCGTGCTCGTTGCGCCCGACGTCCCTGCCGTCGCCGCGGAGGTGGCCGCGTGCACCGAGGTGTCCGATGCGGTGACCTGCTCGCCGATCCCGTACAGCTTGAGGCCGACCGTCGCGCCCATCGTGACGAGGATCACGGTGAAGAGGATGGTTCCGCGCCAGGATCTGCTGTTCATGACATGCTCAGTTCTTCTCGGTGGATGAATCGCTTCGGCATCCGCAGGG
Organism: Leifsonia sp. HAY1-4F; assembly: GCF_056755275.1. NCBI lineage: Bacteria > Bacillati > Actinomycetota > Actinomycetes > Micrococcales > Microbacteriaceae > Leifsonia > Leifsonia sp. HAY1-4F. The sequence continues at coordinate 43,420 of NZ_JBNDHX010000017.1, read as the reverse complement.
CCCGGAGCGACGTCTCGGCCGTCTCGCCCATGCCCTCCGGGCCGCAGATGAACGCCTCCCAGTCGTGGAGGTCAGGGATGAGGCGGCGCAGCGCCTCCGGGTCGAGGGGGTCGTAGCCGAGCTCCGAGCGCCGGCCCACGAGCGGGATGACGGTCACGCCCGGAAGCGACTGCAGCTCGCCCAGCAGCGCCAGGCGCTGTGCCGACCGCGCGCGGTACAGGACGACCGGGCTCGCGCCACGGCGGACGAGCTCCTCCGTCAGGGCGCGGATCGGGCCGATGCCCGCCCCTCCCGCGATGAGCAGGATGCGTGCGCGGCTCGCCCGGTCGGCCGTGAACCGGCCGAACGGGCCTTCGACGAAGACCAGCGACCCGGGCTTCACAGCGGGCAGGCGGCTGGAGTGGTCTCCGAGGGCACCGACGGTGATCCGGAGGTAGCCGTCCGCCGGGACGGCGGACACGGAGTACGGATGCGCGGTAGCCAGATGGCCCCAGCTCAGGAAGCGGAAGAGGAGGAAGTTGCCCCCGCGCACGCCGAGCTCGTCGACGTGCGGCCCGGTCAGCCACACGCTGTTCACGCCCTCGCCCTCCGGGACCACGGTGACGACCCGCATCCTCCTCCGCCAGGCGTCGAGGGTCGGCAGGATGAAGCGCCAGGTCAGCACGGCTGAGGCCGTCGCCAGGTAGAGGGCGATCCAGATCACCCGGTTGAGAGGGTGGGAGACGAAATGCGCGCCGCCGCTGAGCTGGTGCGAGAACGTCAGGAAGATCGCCACGTAGGTCGTCACGTGCAGCCAGTACCAGATCTCGTACGACAGCTTCGTGCGGAGAAGACGCGCGCTGCTCAGCCCCACGACCAGGAACGCGATGGTCCCGACGAGGGCGGTGAGCATGTCCGGATAGTCCTGGAGGATCGACACGAACTCGGTCCACGGAGGATTGCGGTCCGCCAGCTCGCCGCCGATCACCAGGAACAGCACGTGCGCGACGATGAGGAAGACCACGGAGGCGCCGAGCGAGCGGTGCCAGGAGACCAGCTTGTCGAGCCCGACCGCGTCCTCGAACCAGGGGACCCGGGCGATGAGGAGCACCTGCGCGCAGACCAGGAACGCGCCGACCATCCCGCTGAGCTCGCCGAGCGAGGTCAGGGCATCGGCCGGTGTGGCCGCGAATCCCGCGGGCACGCTGAACCACCACATCCCGAGCACGACGAGGGTTCCCAGCACGAGAGCCGCTCGCACTGCGCGCGACCCGGCGCGCGACGGCGTCGGGCGGGGCCGGATCCGCGGCCGGACGGCCGGTGCCGGAACGCTCAGGGTGGGATCCATAGTGATAACGATGCATTCGCATTCTTGATGGATTCTTACGTGGCCTGTGCGCCGGCTGAAGGTACCGTATGGATCGGGCAGGCTCTTCCGTTCGCCGGTGCGGTAAATTCTTGATGTATCGACCCGCCGCCACGCGGCCCAGCCATCCGAAGGAGAGTGCGGTGCGGCCTTTCGCAGCGGATGACCTGCCCTGCGCACTCGTCGAGCTGGACGACGAGGGCCGCATCCGCGATGCCAACGCCCTCTTCGTCTCGTGGACGGGACTCTCGATGGAGGAGCTCGCGGGCCGCGCCTTCACCTCGCTCCGAAACCGGATCTCCGCTCTCGTCGGCACCTCCGACGGCCTGGTTCGCCTGGCGAACGTCGACGGGACATCGCGCGCCGTGGTCGTCGGCCGCCGCCGGATCGACGGCGGCGAAGTGCTCGCGCTGGTGGATGCCACCGAGCGCGCCGACCGCGAAGAGGCCCTGGTCCGCTCCCAGACGCTCCAGCAGCGCACGCGGAACCGTCTCGAGTTGATCATCGACTCGTCGATCGCCTTCTCCGCCGCCACCGATGAGCAGGCGCTGGTGGACATCCTGGCGACCACCGTCGCGAAGGCGTATCAAGCCGAGCAGTCCGCGGTCTACCTCCTCGACGAGACCGGCGGGTTCACGCAGGCGTCGGGCAGCAACCCCCTGCGCTCCACAGAGCAGACGGACTCGCTCCTCACTCAGGCCGCCGCTCCTCGGCGCGTGGTGACGATCAGTGGCGTCGCAGCCGCGGACGCCATAGCGCGGGTGCTCGGGCAGGCGATGCGGGATGCGGGAGTCGACGCGGTCCTCGTGTCGCCCATCCAGCACGACGATCTGCTCTTCGGGGTCTTCGTGGCGTTCTTCCTCCACCCGCGTCAGTTCGACTCGGAGGCGGCGCCGCTGGCGGACGCGCTCGCCGGCCAGGCGGCACAGGCGATCACCACCCTGCGGCTGCAGCGACAGCTGGAGCACGCGGCGATGCACGACGAGACGACCGGACTGCCCAACCGGCGCCGGCTGGAGACGGAACTGCTGGAGTACCAGAGCTCGGCCTCGACGCTCGTCGCCACCCTGTTCATCGACCTGGACGGCTTCAAGCGGGTCAACGACCACCTCGGCCACCACACGGGTGACCTGCTGCTGCGCGAGGTCGGCCTGCGGCTGCAGGCGGCGGTCCGGCAGGAGGACCTGGTCGCCCGCTACGGCGGCGACGAGTTCGTCGTGGTCTGCGAAGTGCCGGACGCCGTCTCCGCGGAGGAGGTGGCGGATCGCATCCGGCGTTCCATCGAGCAGCCGTTCTCCGACCTCCCGCAGGGCTTCCCGATCAGCGCCAGCATCGGGATGTCCGTCGCACGCACCGCGGACCCGGACTGGAACCCCGACCGGCTGATCCGCGAGGCCGACCACGCGATGTACTCGGCGAAGAACGCCGGCGGCAACCGTGTGGTCGGGGCGCCGCTGGTCTGACGCGTCGGCACCGCGGCTACTCCCCGGAGTCTGCGGCACTGGCGGCTGGACGCGAAGCGACGCGGCGGGGGCCGTCGGGCTCGTCCCTCCGCCGCGTCGAGTCGATGCGCTACTGGCCGGACTGCAGGCGCTGCCCGGATTCGCGCGCGTCGTCGGCGACATCGCCCGCGCGGGCCGTGGCCTCCTCCTGCACGGTGGCCACCCCTTCCTGCGCGGCCTCCTTCACGGACTGCATGGCGTCCTGTGCCGGCTCCTTCAGGTCGCTCGCCATCTGCTTGCCCACCTCGGCAGCCTCCTGCAGCAACGGCTGCGCGGCGTCCTTGGCGGCGGATGCGAGCTCCTGCTCCTTCTCGCTCGGCGGGATCAGGGAGGCGATCAGCGCTCCGACGCCGAAGGCGATGAGGCCGACGGCGAGCGGGTTGCCCTGCGCCTTGTTCACCACGGTGCGGCCGGCGTCCGCGATGGTGTCGCCTGCGTCGGACACCGCTCCTCCCGCGGAGCTCGCCACGTCCTCGGCCGAGCCCATGATCTTCTCGCTGAGGGAATGGAAGGCGCCCTTCACCCGGCGGGTCTGGCGCTGGGCGATCTTGCTGGGCGTGACCTTGTCGGCCAGTGCGTCCACGTCGCCGCTCAGGTTGCGGCGGGTGGCCTCGATGTCGGCGCGGATGGCGTCGGGGTCATCGGTCATCGGTTCTCTCCGTTCGGTTTCAGAGTTTCTGGGATTTCCTTGACCGTCGCGACGGTCTGTGGGACGCCCTTCACGGTCTCCAGCTGCCTGCGCCCGACCAGGTACAGGATCAGCGCGACGATCGCCCAGATGATGGCGACGATCACCGCCGACCAGGCGTTGCCCACCAGGTAGCCGAGCGCCCACCAGAGGGCGATGGACAGGAAGAACACCGCCATGAGGGCCGCGTAGCCCGCGCCGCCGAGAAGCCCGGCGCCTTTTCCAGCGCGGGTGGCGGTCTGCCGGATCTCGGCCTTGGCGAGTTCCATCTCCTGGCGGATCAGGGTGGAGAGGTCACGGCTGACCTCTCCGAGCAGCTCGCCGAGCGAGGTGTTCGCCGCGCGCTCCTCCGCCGGGGTCGGCTGGTCGGTCATGCCCGGCCCCCGGTGTAGCCCGCCCCCGGAAGGTCGGGGAGTTCGTCGCCGGGTTCTCCGTAGAGGGTGCCGGCGCCGGCCGCGCCCGTGGTCGTGCCGCCGATCGTCGGTGTTCCTGCGGTGGCGCCGCCGATCGGCGTCGTGCCGGTCGTGCCGGCGGCGGTGATGCCGGTGGCGGGAGTGGTGCCGACCGTCGTGCGCCCGGTCCTGTCGCCCGTTCCGTCGCCTCCGCTGGCCAGTGCCCGCGTGAGGCGGCCGGCCAGTGCGCCGGCGATGGCCGCGGCCGCGATGAACGTGCCCGGGTTGCGCCGGGCATACGACTTCACTTCGTCGATCAGCGAGCCGGGATCGCGCGCATCGAGCCAGCCGGCGACCGCATGCGTGCGCTGCGCCGCCTGCCGGACGAGGTCGCTCGCCACTCCGTCGGTCTCGGATGCTGCGGCCATCTGCTGGAGCTCGTCGCCCACCGAGCGGAGACCGCTGGCGACCCGCTCCTGCTGCTGCGCAGCCTGCTCGCGCAGCTCCTGCTGGGTCTGGCGGTACAGGTCTCTGGCCTGATACTTCGCCTCGCCCGCGACGTTCCTGGCCTGCTCCGCGGCGGTGGCGGCGACGTCCTTGCCCGCCTCGGCGGCCGAATCCGCGACGCGCCCCGCCTCTTCGCGGACGCCGCTGGACTCACCACCGCTCGTGCCCCCGCTGTAGTCCCCGCTGGTCCCCCCGCTGTAGTCCCCGCTCGTGCCCCCGCTGTAGCCCCCGTTCGGCTGCCCGCCGCTGCCCCCTGGCAGCACGGTTTCGGGCAGTCCCGCCTCCGGGTCGAGAGCGTCGCGCCTGCTGTCGAAGATCGGCGTTTCGGCGGACGGGTCGTCTGACATGGTCATGACTGACGTTTCCTTTCGATGGATGTGTCCGGTTGCGATGTGCCGTCCACTGAAGACACCGCAGAGAGGCGGGTCCAGCGATTGACGGGCCTGCGTCCCGGGAGTACGGACAGCTCTGTCCGCGGGCAACACCGCGCACTAGCGTGGAGCGCATGGATGTGACCGATTGGCTTCTGGACTCCGATCCGGCTCTTCGCTGGCAGGTGCTGCGCGACCTCGTAGGCGCGTCCCCGGACGAGATCGCCGCCGAGCGCGCGCGTGTCGCCACCGAGGGATGGGGCGCGAGATTCCTCGGCGAGCAGGCGGAGGACGGCTTCTGGGACGGAGGCACCTACCGGCCGGGATGGATCCCTCCCGAGCGGGACGGCTTCGACGCCTGGAGCGGGACGCACTTCAGCCTCCAGCAGCTGGCCGACTTCGGCCTCGATCCGAAGAGCCCGCAAGCCCGGCTCGCGATCGGCCGGGTGCGCGAGAACGTGCAGTGGGAGCACGACGGCGAGCCCTACTTCGAGGGCGAGACCGAGCCCTGCATCAACGGGGTGACGCTGACCATCGCCTCCTACTTCGGCGAAGGCGGCGACACGATCGTGGAGAGCCTGCTCGGCTCCCGCCTGGCGGACGGCGGCTGGAACTGCTGGGCCGAATACGGCGCTCAGGTGTCATCCTTCCACTCGACGATCTGCGCGGTGGAGGGGTTGCGGGACTGGCAGCGCGCGGGCGGCTCCGATCCGAGGGTGGAGGCGGCGGCCCTCGCAGGCGAGGAGTATCTGCTCGAGCGCAAGCTCTACCGTCGCCGCTCGGACGGATCGGTGCCCGATCCGCGGATGACGATGCTCTCGTATCCGGTGCGCTGGTTCCACGACATCCTGCGCGGCCTGGAGCACTTCCGGAGGCAGGACCGGCGCGATCCCCGGCTCGCGGAGGCCGTCGAGCTGGTCCGCGGGAAGGCGGACGCCGACGGTCGCTGGACGCTGGAGAACATCCACGAGGGCTCGGTGATCCTCGAGTTCGAGCGGGAGGGCGATCAGAGCCGATGGGTCACACTTCGCGCGTTGCGCGTGCTGCGCTGGTGGGATGCCGCCTGACCTGTTCTCAGGACCTGTCGACGCGATAGTGGAGGGCGACCGTCCCGCCCTCGAAGCGGCGCTCCTCCAGCAGGTCGAGACGGACGAACCGGTCGCGGGGGAGTGCCGGCGTCCCTCCACCGACCGACACGGGAACGAGGATGAGCGTCACCTCGTCGACGAGACCGGCCGCGAAAGCGCTGGCGGCCAGTGTCGGGCCGCCGATCGACACATCCGCGTCGGCACCCTCCACCAGCTCCCTCACCCGCGCAGGGTCGAACCGGCTTTCGAGCCGCGTCCGCGGCGTGCTCACCTCGGTCAGCGTCGAGGAGAACACCACCTTGTCGGCGCTCTGCCAGACCTCGGCGTAGTCGGCGATCACCGGCTCCGGCGAGTCGCCGGGAAGGTCCTGCCAGACGCGCATCGTCTCGTACATCCGCCGGCCGTATAAATAGGTACCGACGTCGCGTTCGAGGTCGTTGACGAACGCATGCACGTCCCGCTCGGGGTGCGCCCACTCGAACGAACCGGACGAGTCCACGGTGTAGCCGTCGAGGGAGGCGATGGCGGAGAAGAGGAGTCGAGCCATGCTCGCGACTCTATGGTCTGCGGGCGGGTGATGGCCAGGGCGGACCAGCCCGGGCCGGGGTCAGCCGAGCTGGGGCAGCAACGTCTTCACCGCACGCAGCTCGTCGTCGAAGATCCACGGGACGGTGACGTTCAGCAGAAGCCCGATCCCGAGCAGGAGCACGACGGCGCCGGCTGCGAGGAGCACGAGGGTCACCAGCAACTGCAGGTAGGCGTTGCCGGTGACGGCGGCGAGCAACCCCCGCGCCCGCCGCCGTCCCGGGACCGATGCCGTGCCGAACGCCGGTGCGGTTCGAAGTCCGTGGCCCAGCGTCGTCATCGGTCTCCCCCTTCGCGTCGGGGTCCCGAGCGGGATGCCCGGGCCGACGCTGTCGAGTCAACCGTTCACGCACCTCCCCGGGCATCGACCCGAGGTCGCGACGGGGTCATCCCCCGGGATGATCCGGCGTACGCGTCAGATGGACGCGACCGTGCAACCGCAACCCTCGGCGGCTTCCGGGATGCGGTGCTCGGCTCCCACGAGCCGCCGGGCGAGGAGCTCGCGGCGACGTTCCAGCTGGGCGATCGCCGCATCCAGCTCCGCAAGTCCGTCGCGGTAGGCATCGCGCGAGGCCGGGCACTCGTCGCTGTGGGCGTGGCCCGATCCGAGGCAGTCGATGAAGGGCCTCGCCTTGCCCGGCGGGATGCCCGTCGCGGCCAGTTCGCGGATCTCCCGGACGGCGCGCAGATGCTCGTCGCGGTATTCGCGATAGCCGTTGCCGAGCCGCTCCGGGGAGAGGAGCCCGAGCCGTTCGTAGTAGCGCACGGCCTTCACGGTCACTCCCGCACGTTCGGCGAGCTCACTGATGCGCATTCGATCCTCCGCTCCCAGCGTAAACCGTGACCTCCGGGGCAGGGTCCAGCTCGGCTAGACTGTTGGTTAGTGCACTAACGAATCGAGGAATGATGGCGGGACGCTTCGCCGGCTGGTATGCGCGGTGGAATGAGAAGCTGATCCGGATCGCCGGCCCGGCACAGCTCGGCGCCGGCCACGCGGAGGCTCCCGACCACCGTTCCGCTGCCGCGCCCTGCCCGATGTGCGGCCGTCCGATGACCGAGCACGAAGTGCTGCGTCCCGGAGGCCAGCGGGAGGCCACGCGCCTGGTGTGCCCGGCGTCCACCGTCGACTGAAGCGGCCGGGTCAGTCGTCCCGGAGGGCCGCAGCGGTGATCCGCTGCAGGCTGTCGCGCAGCTCCTCCAACTCGGAGATGGGAAGTCCGAGTTGCGCGACGATGCTCCGCGGGACCTTCTCTGCCTCCGCGCGCAATTCCCGCCCCGCCGGCGTGAGCCGCACCTCGAGCGCGCGTTCGTCCGCCGTGCTGCGTCGCCGCTCGAGGTAGCCCGTCGCCTCCAGCCGCTTCAGGAGGGGCGACAGCGTTGCCGGCTCCAGGGCGAGCGTCTCGCTGAGGTCCCTGACCGAGCGCGGCTCCCGCTCCCAGAGCGCGAGCATCACGAGGTACTGCGGATGGGTCAGCGAGAGGGGCTCCAGCACCGGCCGGTACAGCGCGATGACACTGCGCGCGGCCACGGCGAGCCCGAAGCACACCTGGTTCTCGAGGGCGAGGAGGTCATCCGGCCTCCGTTCGTCCTGGGTCCGCGGCATCCGTTCAGTACTCATCGGTCCGGCGCCCGACCCGCTCGCCGCTGACGATGCCGCCTTCGCTGCCCATGCGTCCTCTCCTCAGGTCCGGCCTTCAAGTTACTCCTCGAAGATGTCCGCGCGCAGCACACGGACGGCTTGGCGGCGCCCGCCCGATCACTCCGCCCGGGAGAAGTCCGACGCCCGCGCGACCTGCTCCGCGGTGAGGGCCACACCGGTGTAGCGCTCGAACTGCCGTGCCGCCTGCAGCGCGATCACCTCGGCCCCTGTGATGATCTGCTTCTCTGCCGCGCGCGCTGCGACGATGAGCGGCGTCTCGGAGGGGAACGCCACGACGTCGAAGACCGTCGAGGCGCGCTCGATGACGGAGGGATCGAAAGCGAGGACGCCCTCGGCATCTCCGCGCATCCCGAGCGGAGTCACGTTCACGACGACGTCGAACCCCGGCTCGGGGCCGGCGGCGAGCCACGTGTAGCCGTAGCGCTCGGCCAACGCAGGGCCGGCCTCGGCGTTGCGGGCGAGCACGGTGAGATCCTCGAAGCCGGCACCCCGGAAGGCGGCGACCACGGCCTTGGCCATCCCTCCGGAACCGCGGACGAGGACGCGCTGAGCGGGGTCGACCTCGTGCTCGGCCAGCAACCGGGCCACGGCCTCGTAGTCGGTGTTGGAGGCGGTGAGCAGCCCGTCCTCGTTGACCACCGTGTTGACCGACTCGATGGCGACGGCCGACGCCTCCAGGTTGTCGACCAGCGGGATGACGGCCTCTTTGAACGGCATGGAGACCGAGCAGCCGCGGATGCCCAGAGCGCGGATGCCTCGGACCGCGCCTTCGAGGTCGTCCGTGGTGAACGCCTTGTAGACGAAGTTGAGACCCAGTTCGTCGTACAGGTAGTTGTGGAAGCGCGTTCCGATGTTGCTCGGGCGACCGGCGAGAGAGATGCAGACCTGCATGTCCTTGTTCAGGATGGGCATGCCTCCATCATCGCAGCGCCCTCAGCACGTCATGACGCGCCCGGTGATTTCGTTCGCCGCACAGTCGCGGTGTGACGCCGCGTTCACAGCTTGACTCCAACACGCGGATCGTTCACTGTTATCGCTATGACCGCCACTCCCGGGCCGACCCCTTTCGGCGTACGGAATCCCGGGTCCCAGGGCGCTCTGAGGCACCTGAATCAGGAACGTCTCGTCGAGTTCCTGCTGGCCAACGGACCGTCCACCCAGGCCGAGCTCGCGCGCGGCACCGGGCTGTCCACGGCGACCGTGTCCAACATCGTCCGCGACATGGCGACGAAGGGTGTCGTGTCGACCTCTCCGGTGACCTCCAGCGGGCGCCGCGCCCTCCTGGTGCAGCTCACGGACACCGGCGACATCGCGGTGGGCGTGGACTTCGGCCGCCGTCACGTGCGCATCGTGCTCTCCACGCTCGGCTATCAGGTCGTCGCCGAGGAGCAGGTGGCCCTCGAGCCGGGCTACGACGCGCTGGCGGCGGTGCAGGAGGCGGCGGATCTCCTCCAGAGGATGCTCGTCGGCTGCGGCCACGACCGGGAGTCGGTACTGGCGGTCGGCGTGGGCATCCCCGGTCCGATCGACCGGCGGACGGGCACGGTGCTGCAGGGCGCCATCCTTCCCGAATGGGTGGGGATCACCCGGCGCCACCTCGAGGACGCCTTCGGCTTCCCGGTCACCGTGGACAACGACGCCAACCTCGGCGCACTCGCCGAGGTGACCTGGGGCGCCAATCGCGGTCACCGGAACCTCATCTTCGTGAAGATCGGCACGGGGATCGGTGCCGGGCTCATCCTGAACGGCCAGCCCTACTACGGGTTCCTCGGGATCACGGGAGAACTGGGACACACGCCGTTCGTCGAGCACGGCGTGATCTGCCGCTGCGGCAACCGTGGCTGCCTGGAGACGATCGCGTCCACGAGCGTGATGCTCGACGCGCTCGGACGGGGGAACGGGCCGCTGACCACGGCCGACATCCTCCGGCGGGGGCTCGAGAGGGACCCGGCGGTGCTGCGCGTCGTGCGCGACGCGGGTACGGCGATCGGCCAGGCCATCGGCAATGTCGCGAACGTCATCAACCCGGAGATCGTGCTCATCGGCGGTCCGCTGGTCGGCCTCGGCGATGCGCTGCTCGACCCGATCCGGCATGGTATCCGGCAGAACGCCATCCCGATCATCGCCGGTACGACGACGGTGCGCGTGTCCTCGCTCGGGGACCGCGCCGAGTCGCTGGGCGCCGCGGCGATCGTCATCCAGGGAGCCCTCGCGGGCAACGACTGAGCGCTGCGCGCGTCACGGAATCCGCACGCGGGTGTCCTATTAGTTGCCGGTGTCGTTATCGCTTTGTTGTCTTCATTGTTTGACGACAAGCGCGCGAATAGCGTTTACTACTTAGGCACATCATTCGAAGCAAGCCAAGGAGCGTCGATGCCCTCGAACGCAGTCATCCTCGAGATGCGGGCGATCACCAAGGAGTTCCCCGGGGTCAAAGCGCTCGAGGATGTCTCCATCACCGTTCACGCCGGCGAGATCCACGCGATCTGCGGCGAGAACGGCGCGGGGAAGTCCACCTTGATGAAGGTCCTCTCCGGTGTGTACCCCTACGGGACGTACAGCGGAGACATCGTCTACCAGGGCGAGGTGATGCGCTTCAAGGACATCAAGTCCAGCGAGCAGCGCGGCATCGTCATCATCCACCAGGAGCTCGCGCTCATCCCCGAGCTCTCGATCACCGAGAACATCTTCCTCGGCAACGAGCCCGGCCGCGGCGGCGTCATCAACTGGGGCGAGGCCAAGCGCCGCGCCGTCGAACTGCTGGCGCGCGTCGGGCTCTCCGACGACCCGGACACGCAGATCAAGAACATCGGCGTCGGCAAGCAGCAGCTGGTCGAGATCGCGAAGGCGCTCAACAAGGAGGTCAAGCTCCTCATCCTCGACGAGCCGACCGCAGCCCTCAACGAGGCGGAGTCCGGCCACCTGCTCGACCTGATCGTCGGCCTCAAGCACAAGGGCGTCAGCTCCATCATCATCAGCCACAAGTTGAACGAGATCGAGCGCGTCGCCGACGAGATCACGATCATCCGCGATGGCCGCACCATCGAGACGCTCGACGTCCAGGCGGACGGCGTGGATGAGGACCGCATCATCCGCGGGATGGTCGGCCGCACCCTCGAGAGCCGCTTCCCCGAGCGCACGCCGAACATCGGCGAACCGTTCTTCGAGGTGCGCGACTGGGTGGTCCAGCATCCACAGATCCCCGAGCGGCTGGTCGTCAAGAACTCCAGCTTCTACGTCCGCCGTGGCGAGATCGTCGGCTTCGCCGGCCTCATGGGCGCCGGACGCACCGAGCTCGCGATGAGCGTCTTCGGCCGCTCCTACGGCACCTGGGTCTCCGGCGAGATCTACAAGGACGGCCGGCAGCTCCAGCTGCGCAACGTCTCCGAGGCGATCGACAACGGTCTGGCCTACGTGAGTGAGGACCGCAAGGTGCTGGGCCTCAACCTCCTCGACGACATCAAGCAGTCGGTCGTCGCCGCGAAGCTGAGCAAGATCGCCTCCCGCGGTGTCGTGAACGACCTGAAGGAGCACGCGGTCGCCGAGGAGTACCGCAAGAGCCTCCGCATCAAGACGCCCGACGTCGACCGCGGGGTGAGCACGCTCTCGGGCGGCAACCAGCAGAAGGTGGTCCTCGCCAAGTGGATGTTCACCGACCCGGACGTGCTCATCCTGGATGAGCCGACGCGCGGCATCGACGTCGGCGCCAAGTTCGAGATCTACGGCATCATCCAGCAGCTCGCCGCGCAGGGGAAGGGCGTCATCGTCATCTCCTCGGAGCTGCCCGAGCTGCTCGGCATCTCCGACCGCATCTACACGATCTTCGAAGGTCAGATCACCGACGAGCTGCCGATCGCCGAAGCGACCCCCGAGACGCTCCTGAAAAGCATGACATCCGCCAAGAAGAGGATTGCCCGATAGCCATGACCACACAGATCCCCGAGAAGAAGAAGTCCGGCGGCCTCCGCGACCTGGGCAAGATGTTCGGCGGCGGCCAGTCCACCGGTCGCCAGTTCGGCATCCTCTTCGCCCTCATCGTCATCATCCTGCTGTTCGAAGCGCTCACCGGCGGCAAGACGCTCGAGTCGGTGAACCTGATCAACCTGGTCAACCAGAACGTCTACGTCCTGATCCTGGCCATCGGCATGGTGATGGTGATCATCGCCGGGCACATCGACCTGTCCGTCGGCTCGGTGGCTGCGCTCGTCGGCATCATCGTGGCGAAGTCGATGACCGAGTGGCACCTTCCGTGGCCGCTCGCGATCGTCCTCGGCCTGCTGGTGGGCGTCGCGATCGGCGCCTGGCAGGGATGGTGGGTCGCCTACGTCGGCGTCCCGGCCTTCATCGTGACCCTGGCCGGGATGCTGATCTTCCGCGGCCTGAACCAGCTGATCGGCAGCGCCAACACCATCCCGGTCCCGGACGCGTTCACCTTCATCGGAGGAGGCTTCCTGCCCGAGTGGGGCCCGAACACCGGCTTCAACAACTCCACCTTGCTGCTCGGCCTGATCATCGCCGTGGTCATCGTGCTGATCGAGGTGCGCACCCGCCGCAACCAGGCCCGGATGGGCTCCGAGCGGGCGCCGCTCTGGGTCAGCGTGTTCAAGGTCGTCATCCTCGACGCCGTGGTGGTCTACGCGGCGGTCCTGTTCGGCAGCGGCCGCGTCGGCACATCGTTCCCGGTGGCCGGTGTCATCCTCGGCGTGCTGATCATCCTGTACTCCTTCATCACCCGGAGCACGATCTTCGGCCGGCACATCTACGCGGTCGGCGGCAACTGGCACGCGGCCGAACTCTCCGGCGTCAAGATCAAGCGCATCAACTTCTTCGTGATGATGAACATGTCCGTGCTCGCCGCGCTGGCCGCCATGATCTCGGTCGCCCGCTCCGTCGCGTCGGGCCCGCAGGACGGGCTCGGCTGGGAGCTGGACGCGATCGCGGCCGTCTTCATCGGTGGCGCCGCGGTCTCGGGCGGCATCGGAACGGTCGCGGGATCCATCGTCGGTGGTCTCGTCATCGCCGTCCTGAACAACGGCCTCCAGCTCCTCGGGGTGACGGCCGACAAGGTCCAGATCATCAAGGGCCTGGTCCTGCTGATCGCCGTCGGCATCGACGTCTACTCCAAGCGCCGGGGCGGCCCGTCGTTGATCGGCCGGATGTTCCCCGGCAAGAAGCAGGAGTCCGAGGCGCTCCCTGCCGAGCAGCCCGCCGTCCTGCCGGCGACCGACTCCGCCGAGGACTCCTCCCGGTCGCTCACGTCCTAGTTCTTTTCCTTCCCTCCTGCACCACACAACACAGAAAGAGATACGCAATGCGCAAAATCGCACTCGCGACAGTGGCTGTCGCTGCTGCCGCCGCGCTGGCACTGACCGGCTGCTCGGGCAGCCGTTCCGGCTCGGACAGCAGCGGCGCCGCGTCCGGCTTCGACAAGGGCGCGACCATCGGTGTCGCCCTCCCGACCAAGACCTCCGAGAACTGGGTCCTCGCCGGTGGCCTCTTCACCGATGGCCTGAAGGCGGCCGGATTCAAGGGCGACGTGCAGTACGCCGGCGCCTCCGGTGCCGTCGCGGACCAGCAGTCGCAGATCCAGTCGATGATCACCAACGGTGCGAAGGTCGTCATCATCGGCGCCGTCGACGGTGGCCAGCTGGCCGCCCAGGCCAAGGCCGCGCACGACGCCGGCGCCGCCGTCATCGCCTACGACCGCCTCATCCTCAACTCCCCGAACGTCGACTACTACGTGGCCTACGACAACGAGAAGGTCGGCGAGCTGCAGGGCCAGGCGCTGCTCGACGGCATGGCGAAGAAGTACCCGGGCAAGAAGAACTTCAACATCGAGCTGTTCTCGGGTTCGCCCGACGACGCCAACTCGGCGGTCTTCTTCAACGGCGCCATGAAGGTGCTCGAGCCGAAGATCAAGGACGGCACGCTGAAGGTCGTCTCCGGACAGACCGACATCAAGCAGACCGCCACGCAGGGCTGGCTCCCGCAGAACGCGCAGACCCGCATGGACAACCTGCTCGCCGGTTCCTACGGCTCGGCAGAGCTCGACGGCGTCCTCTCGCCGAACGACACCCTGGCCCGCGCCATCATCACCTCGGTGAAGGGTGCAGGCAAGCCGGTCCCGGTCGTCACCGGTCAGGACTCGGAGGCCGAGTCGATCAAGTCCATCATGGCGGGCGAGCAGTACTCGACCATCAACAAGGACACCCGCAACCTGGTCAAGCAGGCCATCGACATGGTCAAGGACCTGCAGGCCGGCAAGAAGCCCCCGGTGAACGACGACAAGTCGTACAACAACGGCACCAAGGTGGTCCCGGCGTTCCTGCTGAAGCCGGTCATCGTCACCAAGGAGAACGCGGCCGCGGCATACGCCAACGACCCGACCCTGGAGCCGCTGACCAAGTAGCGAGCACAGCGCACCTCGTGCGCGATGAAAGGGCCCGGAGCGTCAGACGCTCCGGGCCCTTTCCCGGTCCGTCCCCCGACAGGACCGGTTCCCCCTGGCCGAAGCCTGATGACAGGGTATTGCGGGCATTGAGGCCCGGGCATCGGTGGCAGCACGGATCCGGCGTGCGTGCATTCTCGTCACGTCACCGCGGACGCGCCGGCCTGGTCGGAGGCATCGGGGACGACATGGATGCCGTGCTCGCGTCCCGGCGGAGTGCCGCGCGGTAGAACCGCACAAGGTCTGCAGCGGTCGGGCGCTGCGCCGCCATCGTGGCCGCATCCACTCGTCGGGACGCCAGGTGGTGCCGCCACGACTCGGTCGCGCGCCGGTGGTCCCAGGCCGCGGCGGCGGCCGCCTCGAGGGTGCGGCACCAGCCGATGAGCTCGCGCTCGGCGGAGCTCTGGGCCCAGGTCACCACCCGGAACCACACGTCCGGCTTGTTCGGATCGCCGAAGGCGAAGCGCCGGATCACCCCGTACGGCGCTCCCAGCGACCCCTGGCGGAGCAGCCACTCGCTGGGCTGCGCATTCGCCACGGGATGCCAGGATGCGCTCACGGCGTCACGGTATGCGAGGCCGCCGACACGCGCCGGGGGCCCGAGCACGGAGCGCCGACATTCGTGACGAATCGTCGCTTCACTCGCGTGTAAGTGCACATTCGTGACGAATGTGCGGGGGTCAGCCGACGAGCTCCTGGGGGAGGACCACCACATCCACGAGCGCGCCGTTTCGCCAGAGGGTGAGCTCCATCCGCCGCCCGATGGCACGCTCGACCATGAGGCGCTGAAGCCCGGTGGGGTCCGAGACGGGGATGCCGTCCAGCGAGATCACGATGTCGCCCGCCCGTGCGCCCGCCTCCGCCGCCGGGCTTCCCGGCACGACGCTCGCGATCCGGATCCCCTGTGGTGCGCCCACCTTCGCGGCCGCCTCCGGGCTCAGCTGCACCTTGACCCCGGCCACACCCAGCCAGGCGCGCCGCACCCGGCCGCTGCTCTTCAGCGCCTCGACGATCTCGAGCGTGCTCGCGTTGATCGGCACGGCGAGGCCCAGCCCGATGCCCGCCACGGCGGTGTTCACCCCGATCATGCGGCCGGCGCTGTCGGCGAGGACCCCTCCGCTGTTTCCGGGATTGAGTGCGGCGTCGGTCTGGATCACCTCGTCGATCACGCGGCCCGACGCCGTCGGGAGCGAGCGGCCGAGCGCCGAGACGATCCCCGCCGTGACACTGCCCGCGAGGCCGAGCGGATTTCCGAGGGCGACCACGAGCTGACCCACCTTGAGCCGGGACGCGTCCCCGAGCCGCAGGGGAGGAGGGGTGCCGGCGCGGGCGCGCAGCACGGCCAGATCGGAGAGGGCGTCCGTCCCCGCCACATCGGCCGCCATCGAGGTGCCGTCGCCGAACGACAGCTCGACGGCCGAGGCGCCGATCACGACGTGCGCACTGGTGAGGAGGTGCCCGTCGGCGGTGATGACGGAGGCGCTGCCCGCGCCCGCGCCCATCCGCGTGCGCACCGAGACCGCGGCGACGGAGGGGAGCACAGCCTCCGCGACGCGGGTGACGACCGCCGAGTAGGCGTCGAGGGCTGCGTCGTCGTCCCGCTCGTCCATCTCGCTCACGGGGACAGTCTCACCCTCGCCGTCGTCCCATGGCAGCCGGTTCGCGCAGGGCGGACGACTCAGGTGAACAGCCGGATGAGCGCGGCGACCACCGCAGCGGCGGGCACCACGACGATGAACGGCACCCGCAGGGCGTACAGGCCGGCCGCGATCGCGACCGCCGGCAGGCGCGCGTCGAGCTGCAGCGACTGTCCCGCGCCCAGGGTCTGGACACCGATGAGGGCTGCGAGGAGCGCCGCGGTCAGCAGGTCGCTCACGCGTGCGATGGTCGGATGGTCGAGAGCCTTCGGCGGCACCATCCAGCCGGCGGCCTTCAGGCCGAGGACGCAGATGGCGGCCAGAAGGATCACCTGCCAGGTCGTCACGGCTTCACCTCCCGCTCCATCGGGACCGCTTCGGGATGCGGCGGGTCGCTCCGCCGCCCGAACAGGTTGAGCACGCCGACGACGATGGCCACCAGTGCCGCCACGAGGACCGGGAGCCCCGGCATGAGGAACGGCGTCAGCAACGTCGCGACGAAGCCGCCCGCGACAGCGACAGCCTGGGTCTGGCGCGCCTTGAGCCGCGGCCAGAGCAGGCCGAGGAAGGCGGCAGCGGCGGCCGCATCCAATCCGTACGCCTTCACGTCGCCGATGAGGTCGCCGAGGAGGGCGCCCGCGAGCGTGGTGAGGTTCCAGCCGACGTAGACGACGAGGCCGGTCACCCAGAAGCCGATGCGCTGTGCGCGCGGCTGGGTCTGGGCGACGGCGACGGCGGTCGACTCGTCGATGGTCAGCTGTGCGGCTGCGGCTCGCCGCCAGAACCCCGGGCCGATGATGCGCGACAGGCGCAGAGCGTAGAAGGAGTTGCGGACGCCGAGGAGCGCAGCGCTGATGATCGCGGTGCCGCCGGCCGCCGTCCCGCCCGAGGCCAGCACGCCGATGAGGGCGAACTGCGAGCCCCCGCTGAACATGATCAGACTGAGCACACAGGTCTGCCAGATGTCGAGGCCGGATGCGGTGGCGAGGGCTCCGAACGAGACGCCGTACGCGGCCGTGGCGAGGCCGACAGCCCAGCCGGAGCGGGCCGCGGAGCGTTCCTCGCTGGTCCGTTCCTGGCGCATCCCTTCCGACCCTACCTCCGGGCTGCGGGCTCAGCGGAACAAGCGGCCGACCAGCTGCTCCGCCGTGCCGTCCTCGAGCGTCCACGGCAGGAAGATCACCCGGTAGATGATCGGGGCGACGACCAGATCGAGGATGTCGTCCGCCGTTACCTCGGTGTCCGGGTACCGATCGAGCAGCAGACCGGCCTCCGTCCGGCGGTTCCGGAGGCAGTTGGACTGACGCTCGCCCGCCGCGGAGGCACCGCCACGGAGCAGTGCCGCGTTGACCGGGTTGCGGTAGTGCTCGACGAGCTCCCGCGCCCACGCCGTGAGGTCCCCGCGGAGGTCGCCGCCGGCGGGGAGGGGCCGCTCGGGATCGAGCTGGTACGTGGCGATGTCGTTGATGAGCGTGGGGAGGTCGCCCCATCGCCGGTAGATGCTCGTCGGGTTGACGCCGGCGCGCTCGGCGATCATCGGGACGGTGACCCTGTCCTGGCCCTTCTCCTCGACGAGCTCTTCGACTGCGGTCCGCACGTTGTGGATGACCGCGGCGCTGCGTCCTCCCGTCCGCTTCGACGGTGTGGTCCTGGTTTCCATGGGAATAGCTTAAAGCAAATGTTGTTGCTTTCTATCACCATCCTCCCTATAGTCGCTAAAGCAATCTTCGTTGCTTTAAGGAGTCGATATGACGACAGCTGAAGAGACTCTCCCGACCGGTGGGATGCTCGCCCTCCGGCCGACGCGGATCAATCGTCCGTGGCGCCTCGGCCGCGGCGCCGCCTTCGTCGGCACGGCCCTCACCTTCCTGGCGGTCGCGCTCGCCGTCGGTGCGCCCAGTCCGCTCTTCGTCCTCTACGAGCAGGAGTGGGGATTCCAGCCGTGGCTGCTCACCGTCGCCTTCGCGATCTACGCGGTGACCCTGCTCATCACCCTCCTGATCGCCGGCTCGCTGTCGGACCACATCGGGCGGCGCCCGGTGCTGATCGGCGCGCTCGCGCTGCAGATCGTGGCCATGCTGGTGTTCCTCTTCGCGCCGGACATCGGCTGGATCATCGGCGCCCGCGCAGTCCAGGGCATCGGCACCGGCGCGGCGATGAGCACCTTCACCGCTGCGCTGGTGGAACTCGCGCCTGAACGCCTGAAGAAGCTGGGAGCGACGATCGGCAGCACCGCGCCCGTCGGGGGCCTCGCGATCGGCGCGTTCCTCACCGGACTCGCCGTGCAGTTCATCGCCCAGCCGACCACCCTCGTCTTCGTCAGCCTCGCGCTGCTGTTCGCGGCGGGCCTCGTCGTCGTCTTCGCCGCACCGGAGACCGTCGAACGGCGACCGGGTGCGATCCGTTCGCTCATCCCGCGCCTGGTGGTGCCTCGCGAGGCGCGTGCGGAGTTCGTCCGCGGGATCCCCGTGTTCATCGCGACCTGGATGCTCGCCGGGCTCTTCATCGGCCTGTCACCATCCATCGTGCACGGCGTCTTCCACCTCGACAGCGGTCTGCTCAACGGTGCCATCGTCGCGGTTCCGCCCGCGGTGGGCGCGCTCGCGGGCCTCCTGCTGACGAGAGCGCCCGCGCGGACGACGGCGGTATGGTCGATGGCCGTGCTCGTGGTGGGCGTCCTCCTCGCCGCGATCGGCATCGCCGGTGCGGTGCTGCCCCTGCTGTTCGCCGGGGCCATCGTGGCGGGCGCGGGGTTCGGCGCGGGCTTCTCGGCGCCGCTCCGCATCCTGGCGCCGCTGGCTCCCAACGACAAGCGGGCGGAGCTCTTCGCCGGCATCTTCCTCGTCAGCTACCTCGCCTACGGAGTGCCCGCCCTGGTGGCCGGCGAGCTGATCGGCACGATCGGCCTGCTGCCGACCGCGCTGGGATACACGGTCGCGATCGCCGCCGCGGCCACGGTGGCGCTCGTGGTGCAGGCCGTCAGACCACGTCGATGAGCACCTTGCCCACGGCGCCGTTCTCGACGGCGTCGTGGGCGGCCGCCGTCTGATCGAGCGGGAACCGCGTGATCGGGAGGCCGTGCTCGTCCCCCACGCGGAGCGCGCCGGCGCCGGCCGCGGCGGCCACCGCGCGCACGGCGGCCTCCTTCGTCTCGTTCGAGACCGTATAGGTGAGGAGGAACTGCCACCGCAGGTTCTTGCTCATGCTCGGCCGGATCGGGATGCTGACCTCGTTCGCGCCCGGCGCATTGGCGTAGCTGGCGATGGTCGCGTTGCGGCCGGTGACCTTCACATCCAGTTCCGCGTTCGCGGTGGCGTTCACCTCGACGACGATGTCGACGCCCCGGGGAGCCAGCGCTCCGATCGCCTCGGCGGTGTCCGGCTCCGTGTAGTTCACGACGTGGTGGGCCCCGGCGGCGCGGGCGAGCTCGGCCTTCTCGTGGCTGCTCACCGTCGCGATGACGGTGGCGCCGGCCCAGACGGCGAGCTGGATGGCGGCATGGCCGACCGCACCCGCGCCTCCCGCGACGAGGACCGTCCGGCCCTCCAGCGCTCCCGGAGTGAGCTCCACAGGCACGCCCGCGTGAGCGGTGAGCGCGTGGTGCGCGGTGAGTGCCGGGATGCCGAACGACGCCCCCTCGTCGAAGCTCACGCCGTCGGCCAGGCGGACGGCCTGACGGGCGGGCAGGACCACGAGTTCCTGAGCCGTGCCGTCCGGGCGCTCGTAGGCGGCATCCCATACCCAGACGCGGTCGCCCTCGCGGAGATCGGTGACGCCGTCGCCCACCTCGTCGACGATGCCGGCGCCATCCTGGTTCGGCACCTGAGGACGCGGAAGGTCCGCCGGCCCGCTGCCGGCCCGCGCCTTCCAGTCCGTCGGGTTCACGCCCGAGACCTGGATGCGCACCCGCACTTCGCCCGGGCCGGGATGCGGCTCCGGGCGCTCGCCGAGAGTCAGGACGCCGGAGTCGCCGGTGCTGGAGTACGTGACAGCCTTCATGGCACCAGCCAACCATGCGCGGCGGCGTCGTGCGAGCGTGTCAGCCCGCCGAGCAGGCGCCGGAGCTGATCGGCGCCGCGCCCACGGACGAGAGCACGGGTCGCAGCTCTGCCAGCGTGAGCGCATACCCGGTGTCGCCGTCGGTCGCGCTCCGGGCGAAGATGACTCCGGCGACGTCGCCCTGGGCGTCGAGCAGCGGTCCGCCCGAGTTGCCGGGTCGCACGACGCCGCGCAGCGAGTAGATGTCCCGCTCCACGCTGCCGCTCTGGTAGATGTCGGTACCGCGGGCCTGCAACCGGTCACGGACGCGTTGCGGCGAGATCGTGAACGGTCCATCGCCGGGATAGCCCGCGGCGTAGGCGGCGGCACCCGCCGTCAGGTCCGGTCCGATGTCGAGCGCCGGGGCGTTCAGGTCGGTGACGTCGAGCACGGCGAGGTCGCGGGAGGGGTCGAAGGCGACCAGGGTGGCCCGCTCGACATCGCCGCCTCCGGCCTCGCGGACCACGACGGAGGATGCCCCGGCCACCACATGGGCATTGGTCACGACACGTCCGCGCTGCACGACCCATCCACTGCCCTCCGAGTCGACGCCGCAGGCGGGCTTGGAGGCGAGGACCGTGACGACGGACTGCTCGGACTGCGCGACGGAAGCCGGGACGGACCCGTCCGGCGCCGGCGCCGGCTTGATCGCCTCGCCGCCCTCGAACACCTTCGGGAGTCCTGCTCCGGCGAGGGCGTCGTCGACGGCGCCGAGCACGGTCGACGACGGGAGGGGCGCCATCCCGTTGAGAGTCGCGACGACGCGCGAGGAGTTCGCCGCCTGCACCACGGTGGCGAGGCTCGTCGCCAGGGCGAAGCCCGCGACCAGCCAGACGACGACCGCCCAGGTGAGGAGGCCGAATGCGGCGCCGACCAGCGAGTCGAGCCAGCGGATGGGGCCGTGGCGGAAGACCTTGGCGAGGATGCTCGCGAGTGCTCCGGCGATGGCGTAGACGGCCCCGGCGCAGACCAGGACGACCACGGCCGCCACAACGGAACGCTGCGTGACCCCTCCGAACCCGGAAGCCGCGAACCATCCCACGACGACCGGCGCGAGGGTCAGGCCGAGCCAGAGACCGAGGCCGAGGCCCACGAGAGTGCCGGCAGACCGGATCGCGCCCTTGCTCCATCCCGCCCCGACCGCAAGGATGCCGAGCACGATGAGCACGACGTCCACCACGATCTCCACGCCCATACCTTCCACCACCAGACTGGGCGATGGCTCAACCCCGGGTGGACGTCCGCTGGCCGGTGCCTCTGTGATTCACAGGAACGGACGGCTCGCCGGTCGGTCCAGGCCCCGCCGCCAGCTTCGGCGGAGGGTCTAGAGGCGGCCGTCCTCCTCGTCGCCGTCGTCGACCGAGTCGGGGGCGGGCTGGCGCACCGGGACGATGTCCGGATCCAGCTGCTCCTCCGGAACGACGTCCGGGAAGTCGGCGGTCTCCTGGTCGCTGCTCTGTCTGGCCATGCGCGAACGTTACGCCCGCGAGCCCGGAAGGAATAGTCCTGTCGGGACCGTTCGCGACCGGGCCGCGGGCATCGCAGGGCGGAATCAGGTGTCGGTGTCGGTGTCGTGTCCGCCCGTCCCCGGCGTGCTGCCCGCAGGGCGCCTTGCGGTGAGCAGCACGATCACCACGCCGACCAGCGCGAGGACCACGATGGCGATCGCGATGCCGATCACGAGGCCCAGATCCACGCCGCCCGACGCCGGAACGGTCGGCTGCCGAGTGGATGCGGTGGGCGCGGCCGCTCCACCGCCCGCGCTGGCACCGGGCGACGGCGCTGCGCTGCCGCCACCGCCGTTCCCGCCGCACGGTGCGGTGTCGGACCCGGGTGCGCTTGCGGCGCCCGTCGGGGGCCGGAAGGCGAAGGCGTACGACGACGAGACGGTGTGCCCGTCGGCCGACACGATCTGATACGTGACCGTGTACCGCCCAGCGGGCCCCAGCGCGACCGGGGCGCTGAGCTTCGTGTCGGCGACGGTCGCGCATCCCGTCTCGAAGTGCCGCTTCGCCGAGTCCGGCCCGGTGACGATGAGCAGATTGGTCGAGCCGCCCCCGGACAGGTCGAGCACCCGGTCGTTGAAGGTGAGCGTCACCGTGTTCAGGGCGCTCGTCACCGTGGCGTCGGCGGCGGGATCGCTGCCGACCAGGTAGTCGTGGGCGTCGGCCGCCGCGGCCGGCGCGAGAGCGAGGGCGGTGACCGCAGCGATGCCGGCGGCGACGGCGAACAGCCGGTTCCTCATCCCTGCACCGTACGCTCGCGGCCACGCCCCACGCGGGTCAGCGCGAAGACCGCGACCACGAGCGCGATCGCGCCGAGGACCAGCCCGCCGACGCCGACGGCGAGGGAGATGACGGTCGCGGTGGCGCCGGCGTTCGCCGCCGGGGGATGGGGCGCTGCGCTCGCCACCAGTGGTGTCGCGGAGTCTGCGGCCGGCGCAGGGTCCGTGATGTACAGCGTCGGTGCGGGATGCTCGGGCTCCGTGCCCGAGGCGGGAGTCGGCTGGTCCCAGTTCACGACGGTGCCGTCGGAGTAGTACTGGTGGGTGGGGAGCAGCACGGATCCGGTGTCCGGCACGGCGCCTGCCGACACCGTGAACTGCTGGAACTGCCCGGGCGCGATGCGGACTCCGCTGGCAGCGGTCCAGGTGACCCGGATGGGCGCCTCGGTGATCGTGCCGTCGTCGGTCTTCACGGGCTGGGCGAGCTTCTCGGTGTCGACGGTGGTCGTCCATCCCGCCAGCGGCAGGTAGCTGACCGACGTGAAGGGCGTCTTCGTCGGCAGGTCGACGACGAGCTTGACGGTGCCGGCGGTCGCCGACTCGGTCGGAACGCGGAACGTGAGCGTGGTGTAGCTCCCGGGAGTGGCCTGATCGGGGTCGACGTGCACGTGGGCGCTCGCCGCGAGTGGCGCGCCGAGCAGGAGGAAAGCAGTGGATGCCGCCGCGATGGACGCGGCGAACGTGGTCTTCTTCATGGGGTCCCTTGGATGGTCGGATCGTCGATGAGCGCGTGCGCGCACGGCCGACGCCGACCGTCGGAGCGGGCGGGTGCCGGAGTCAGAGCGCGCAGGCGATCGCCGGCGGTCCGCGGTGCCGCAGCCGCATCAGAGGGAGCCCCAGGTCGCGGAGGCGAGCGGGTTCGGCAGCGGCCGGCGCGGCCACGGAGGCCACGACGGCGACCGGGACGACGACGAGACGGTCTGCGGCGCGCTCGATGCGCACCCGCGCGGTCTCGAAGAGCCCCCAGAACGCGCGCTCGCCGAATCGCAGTGCGATGACGGTGACGAGCACGGCCGTCGCGTGCGTCAGCCACATCGACGGGCTCAGCTCGGAGCCGTGCGACGCCGGCATCGCGCCCCCGACGAGAGTGAGGTGGGCGCCGGCGTGCAGGTGCGTCATCCCGCCGACGCTCGCGGCCGCGCCCGTGCCCGTACTCGTGAAGTGCGCGTCGCCTCCGCCGAGGCTGAACAGGGCGTGGAACAGGAACTGGCTGGACGCCACGGCGAGCGTCAGGCGCCAGAGCGAGAGCCGCCGGGCCGTGAGCGCGACCGACGCCAGCGTGGCGAACGCCAGGCTGAGCACGAGGGGGATCGCTCCGGGAGCCGCCCCGCCGCCCGCGACGTGGAACAGCGAGGAGACGAGGATGGCGGTGCCGGAGGCGAGCATGGCGCGCGTCAGGCGAGCCCACCTCGATCCCATGCGCGTCCTCTCCTGAAGCCCCTCAGTCAGTCTAGGGATGCGGGGGAATCCCTGGGGAAATGGATCCATTCGTCTGCATTGATGGAACATCCAGTCGAGATCCTGTAGAAATGATCGGTACCCCTTTCGCGCCTCTCCCGGTGCGTCGACCCCGACCGACTCGACCAGGAAGTACCAGCAGCTTGCCCCAGTCCACTCCCTCAGCGCGGCCGCGCCGCAGTCTCAGGGCACCCGTCGTGGTGGATGTGGATCAGCAGCAGGCACTCTCCGACGATCCGGTGAGCGCGTTCACGACGCTCGAGGAGCTGACGGCGACGCAGACCTTCCCGAGTCGCCGAGCGGCCCTCGAGGCGGAGCGCGCCCGGCCGCGCAAACGCGAGCGCATCGTCGTCAAGCCGACGCGCGCCGCCCGCGCCGAGGTCGCCCGCCCGGCTCGCGCCGAGCGCTCGGAGGCCGCAGCCCCGCGACCGGCGTCCGCTCCTCGGAAGCAGCGCGCCGCACGCCCGATTGCCGCCGTCACGACCTCGCCTGCGCGCGCCAGCCGGCAGCGGCGTCATCGCTGGGGCATCCACACGGTCGTCATGCTGTCCCTGGCCGCCTTCTTCGGCACCGCCGCCCTCCCCGCCTACGCCACCACCGGCGAGGGGTCGACCGGCGGCGCGGCCCGCACGGCGCTCGCCGTCCAGACCCTGACCGGGGGTGGCGTGACGCAGGTCGTCGCGCGTGACGGCCTCAACATCCAGGAGAGCCCGCAGGCCCTGGATTCGACCACCAACTCGTCCGTGTCTCCAGCGGTGCAGGCGCTCGCCGTCCAGCTCATGGGCGCCGTCGCCTCCGGCCGTCTCGTCGGTTCGACGCCGAACCACATCCCGGAGATCGCCAACCTCGCCGAGGGCAAGGCCGTCCCGAGCTGCGGCGTCGACTACCGCGTGCTCCAGGCCATCTCGGTGGCCCTCGACAACTTCAACCAGGTGGGCATCAGCGACATCAACCGCCGCTGCACCGGCCAGATCGAGGGAGCAGGAACCAGCTCCGCGCACTATGCGGACGGCGGCGGCCACGCGGTCGACTTCTACCTGCTGAACGGCTCGCCCCTCACCGGCGGCGACGCGAAGTCGATGCAGCTCATCCGCATCCTCGACCCGCTGGTCCCCGACGGTTCCGGCCTCGGACAGGTGGAGTGCCGGTCCTCGATGGACCTCACCAACTTCAAGCCGTTCGACGACACGTGCAACCACCTGCACATCGACTTCCTCAAGTCGGACGGCGCCACGCTCCGCTACGGCTGACCGGTCCTCAGCCGAAGAGGTTGAGCGCGGCCCACTGCACCAGGATGACGGTCTTGCCGTCAGCGATCCGGCCGTCCGCGACCATCCCGAGTGCCTCGTCGTAGGGCACGACGACCGGCTCGATCTCCTCGCCCTCCTCTTCCACGCCGCCGCCGCCGGAGACGTCCGCCGGAGCGTACTCCGCCGCATAGAAGTGGACGCGCTCGGTGACCGAACCCGGACTCATGTACAGGTCGAACAGATGCGTGAGCTCACCGATCGGCACTCCGAGCTCCTCGGCGGCCTCACGCCGGATCGCCTCCTCCGGCGACTCGCCGTCGAGCAGCCCCGCCGCGGATTCGATCAGCATGCCGTCCGGATGCCCGTTGACGTACGCGGGGAACCGGAACTGGCGCGAGAGCAGCAGTGTGCGGCCGACGGGATCGTAGAGCAGCACGGTCGCGCCGTTGCCCCGGTCGTAGGTCTCGCGCGACTGCGTGGTCCACTCGCCGGTGTGTCCGCGATAACCGAAGGTCGTACGGCGGAGAACGTGCCAGCCGTCCGAGGTCACCTCGACGTCGTGGATGCGCACATCCGGATTGCCGGTCAGGTCGCGTCCCGTCCGGTGCAGGCCCGTGCGGCCTCGGGTGTCCGGGAGGTCGTGGCCGGGCCGCTCGTCGCTCATGATCCGAGCCTAGGCCGTGCGCCGATGGCCGTTCCTGCCCTCAACATTCGTGACGAATGTCGCGTTCCAGCCGGCCAGAGTGCACATTCGTCACGAATGTCGACACCGCCGTCAGCGCTAGCGAGTGCGGTAGCGGGCGCGGAGCTTGCGCGCGGCGAGGATGTCGCCGGCCTGCACCTCCTGCGCCTTCAGGAGGCCCTTGTCCGACTTGAGGGGGAGTCGCAGGTCGACGTCCGCATCGATGCCGGCCACGAGCTCGCGCACCCGCTCCACCTCCGAGTCGAGTTCGGCGCCGAGCAGCAGCGCGACGTTCGCGATCCAGATCCACAGCAGGAAGACGATGATGCCGGCGAGCGTGCCGTAGGTCCGGTCGTAGTTGGCGAAGGTGCCCACGTAGAGCGCGAACAGGGCGGATGCGACGGCGAGCACCACGATCGCCGCGATCGACCCGGGCGTGAGCCAGCGGAGCCGCGGCTGCTTCACGTTCGGCGTCGCGGCGTACAGGACCGCCAGAAGCAGCACCAGCAGAATGGCGACGATCGGCCAGCGGATCACCGACCACGCCACCTGGAACGCCTGGTCGAGTCCGATCAGCCCGCCGAGGAACGACAGCACCGGCCCGGACACCACGAGCAGGATGGCCAGCAGCGACACGAGCACCAGCGTGAGGATCGTGACCCCCAGCTGCACCGGCCGCAGGACAAGCGCCGACCGACCCTCCCGAACGCCGTACACCCGGTTCAGGGCGCGCCCGAACGCGCCCACGTAGCCGGACGCCGACCAGATGGCGCCGACGATCCCGATGGCGAGCGCCCACCCAGTCGCGGGAGAGGAGGCGAGATGCTGGAGCGGACCCTTCAGCACATCCGTCATGCCGGGCGCGAGATCGTTGACCATCCCGAACAGTGCGGCGATGCCCGTCTTGCTCTGCCCGACCAGGCCCAGGATGCTGACCAGCGCCAGCAGCGCGGGGAACAGGGAGAGCACGCCGAAGTAGGTCAGGCCCGCGGCGAGGTCGGTCGCCTGGTCGGTGGTGAAGCTGCGCATGGTCCGCTTGAGGATGAAACCCCACGGCAGCCGGAACCAGGGGAGGCTGCGGCGGTCCTCGATCCGGCGGATCGCTTCGGCCCGGGCGCTGCCCACACCGCCCTGGTCAGCCGGCACGCCCGCGCCTCCGCAGGAGGAGGGCGGCGGCGCCGGCCGCGGCTCCGGTCAGCACGAGGAAGACGCCGGTGAAGAAGGCGGGATGCGACCGGATCTGCACGCGCAGGTTGAAGGTGGCGAACAGGTCGTCGAGCGTGGTCGCCAGCTCGTCGCGCGTGACCTCCAGGTCGAGCTTGAGCATGTTGATGCCCGCGCCCTTGGGGAGCGGCGGACGGCCGGCGGGACGTTGACCCGCCCGGCGGACCGAGGGTACCGAGTGCGTCGTCATGGCCGCTCCCCCTTCAACGCCTGGAAGTCGGCGCCGAGCTCGCTGCCGAGGTCGTCGGGCACCGGCGGCATCCCGCGCTTGAGGCTGCGCCAGCCGATCAGGCCGATGACGACGGCGATGACGATGAGGATGGCGGCCACGATGAGCGCGGCCAGCCAGGCGGGGAGGATCAGCGCGAAGCCCAGCACGGCCGCCGTCACCAGCACGCCGAACGCGAAGAACAGGAACAGGAGGGCGCCCGCGAGCAGCCCGGCGCCCATCCCGGCGGCCTTCGCCTTCGCGGTCATCTCGGCCTTGAACAGCGCGAGCTCGGACGCGATCAGCCGGCGCAACTGGGCCACGAGGTCCTTCGCCAGTTGGGGCAGCGGACGCAGTCCTCGGGTGGTGCGGCGCCGCTCGCGCGGCAGCGGTGGCTGGTCGGCCATGAAGTCGGGCTCCCTTCAGACGCTGGTAGGCCGAACGTACCCCGCGCCCGGGCACGAGTGAACCCGCGCATGGTGCACACTAGGGGCATGAACGGCAACGAGATCGACGGCCGGGGTGGCATCCTCGCGGCCGTGGTCCCCGGGCAGCCGGCCGCCGTGGTCGAGGCGGCCGCACGTCTCGCCGGCGACCTCGGCCTGCCGCTGGTGTGCGCGAACGTCGATCCCGATCGCTACCTGGTCTCGAGCTACGTCGACGGAACGGTCGTCGCGCTCCCCTACGACCCCGACCTGCCCGAGACCGAGGAGGAACGGTTCGATCCCGAGCTCGAGGCGCACATCCAGAGCATCCTGGAGGGGCGCGGTATCCCGTACTCGCTGAAGCAGCTGGCCGGCGACCCCGCCTGGGCCCTGGCGCGGCTGGCCGACGAGCTGGATGTGCGATACATCGTGGTCGGGACGCGGGACGCCGGGCTGCGCGGTAGCCTGCGCGAGTTCTTCAACGGGTCGGTCGCCGTGCACCTGGCGCACCGCCAGCACCGGCCGGTCGTCGTCGTCCCGCTGAATCCGATGCCGGGAGCGCAGAAGCTCCCGTGGGAAGATCCCCCGGTCTAGTGCCGGCGGTCCGTGGACCGGCGCCCGTGCACCTGCACCCGCGCTCCATCCTGCTCGTGTTCGCGGGCGGCGCCCTCGGGACGTCCGTGCGCTATCTGCTCAGCCTGTCGGTGCCGCCCGTGGGCGGAGTCCCGCTGATCACGCTCCTCCTCAACGTCACCGGCGCCTTCGTGCTCGGATGGCTGCTGCAGTCGCTCGCGCTGCACGGACCCGATGAGGGTGTGCGCCGCGATCTGCGCCTGTTCGCCGGGACGGGCATCCTGGGCGGCTACACGACGTACAGCTCGCTGGCGGTGGACACGGACGGGCTGATCGCGGCGCAGAGCGTCGGCTTGAGCATCCTCTACGCCGTCGCCACCATCGCGATCGGCGCTGCGGCCTCCGTCGCGGGGATCGCGCTGGCCTCCACGATCGCCCGGCGTCGCGCGGAGCGGGGGCGACGATGACGGCGTTGCTGGTCCTCGCCGTCGCCGCGGCCGGGGGAGTGGGCGCCGTCGCGCGACTCGTTCTCGACGGGCTTCTCCGGGCACGGGTGCGCATCGCGTATCCGCTCGGGACGACCGTCATCAACGTCACCGGGTCCTTCCTGCTGGGTCTCGTCACCGGCCTCGCCCTGGCCCACGGCCTCCCTGCGGAGTGGCGGGCGGTGCTCGGGACCGGTTTCCTCGGCGGATACACGACGTTCAGCACCGCGAGCTACGAGACAGTCCGGCTGGCGCAGCAGCGACGCTACCGGGCGGCGCTCGTCAACGGCGTCGGGATGCTCGTCCTCGCACTCGCCGCTGCCGGCCTCGGGCTCTGGCTCGGCGAACTCGGCTGATGCCGAGGCCGGCTGCTCCATGCCGGCCGGTCAGGGCTGGCCGGGCTCCTGCTCCATCCACCACTCGGTGAACTCCTCGGCCCGCCCGTCGGGAGCCAGCCGGATGATCCACAGGTTGCTGTAGATCGGGCCGTCGCGGTAGTCGGTGACGCCCTCCACGAACGAGACGGGGCCGTCCTGTCCGAGCAATCTCCACTCGAAGCTCGCGGCGCCGGGGTCGTCCTGGGCGTCCAGCCAGCCCTCCACGATCTCCTGGTGGCCGTCCCAGGGCTCGGCGAACGGTTCCGTGCGGTAGCTCGCGTCCTCGGTGAACAGGGCGCGGATGTCGTCGGGTTCGTTGCTCTCCCATGCGCGCCGGTAGAGGTCGATCCAGTTGGTGATCGCGTCCGCCATGCCCCCGTTATACGCCCTGGGTGCGAGGCGGCGCCACGATCCTTCGCCAACACCTTTACCGTCTGCTAGACGGGGGAGTACAGTCTGCTTCATCTCGAACGGTCGGGGGTGATCGCGTGCTGGAGGCGGCCGATGGGCTGCAGAGCAGGTTCACTCCCGCGCGCGTGCTCCTCGGTTCTCTGCTCCTTGGAGCGGGGCTGACCGTGGCAGGCTTCCTGCTGGGCGGTTCTCCCGCTTCCGGCGCAGAGCCGGCACCCCCGAATGGTCCTGTCAGTGCACTCGTGTCCGGCGCGGCCGATTCGGCCGGTCAGGCCGTCGGCGCGGTCGCGAGTGCCGCCGCCGCGGCGCTCCCGGCGCCGGCCGCCACTGCCGTCGCCCCTGTCGTCTCCACCGTCGTCGCGCCCGTGACCCAGACCGTCGACCAGGTGGCCGACTCGTCGCCGGTCTCGAGTGCGGTCGATCCGGTGGCCTCCGGTGTCGATGCGACCGTTGAGCAGCTGGCGGTCGTATCCGCTGTGCTTCCGCCGGCGCCGGTCTCTTCGGCGACGCAGCCGGTCAGCGGCTCCGTCGACCAGGCGGTGACGGATGTGGTCCGCGCAGTCGGCACGGGTGTCGCGCCGCTGACGCCGATCGACGCAAGCGGTCCGGGAACGGCTCCTGAGCCGGGCTCCTGCCCGGCCGGCGGTCCGGCCATCGCGGGGGCGGCATCGGAATCGGCTCCGGCGAGTGAGCCGACTGTCGCGTTCTCCACCTCTTCGCCGGCCGTGTTCGGTCTGCGCGGCTGGTCGGCGGACCTCGGCGGACCTCTGGGGAGTGGGCCATCGGACCCCGCACCCACTGCTCCGCCCGGTCTGCCCGGCGGTAGTCTGCCCGGCGGATCGGCCGCCGGCGGGAGCGCTTCGGGCGGAGCTGTGCCCGCCGCAGCGGCCACCGTCGACGGCTCCGCTCTGCCTGCATCCGGATGGATGGCGCGGGCCGGCGCGTCCGCAGACGATCTCCTCCCGGCCGGTCCGGTCGGCGACCACGACATCAGCCCCGACTGAGTGGGTCCCTGCTGCCCTCCTGTGGCAGCACGCGACCACTGCCCGGCACACGTGTGCCCGGGCGAGGACACTCAGCATGAAGGGCTTTCCCATGAATAAGTACGTATCCAGAGGGTTGTGGTTCACCCTCTGCGTCGGCGGCCTCTGGCTCGCCGGCACGGCCGCGGCGAACGCGGCCGAGACCTCCAGTGGCTCCGGCGGAACCCAAGCGGTCGTCGGCGCCGTGGCGCCCGTGACGATCTCGGGCAACGCCATCTCGGTCCTCGGCGACTCGACGAGTTCCGGCTCCACGGCCCAGGCGCCCACAGCGCCCGCGCC
The DNA here is from genome assembly GCF_056755275.1 of Leifsonia sp. HAY1-4F. Classification (NCBI taxonomy): domain Bacteria; kingdom Bacillati; phylum Actinomycetota; class Actinomycetes; order Micrococcales; family Microbacteriaceae; genus Leifsonia; species Leifsonia sp. HAY1-4F. The sequence goes on along the minus strand of NZ_JBNDHX010000017.1, from coordinate 12,460 downwards.
CTCGGCCTCGATCTCGCCCAGCTCGATCGGCGGCCTCCTCGGCGGAACACAGGCGGCGGCCGACGTGAGCGCGCCGGTGACGGTCTCCGGCAATGCGGTGAGCGTGATCGGGGATGCAGGAAGCACCGGCTCCGCGACGGCACCCGCCGCGTCGAGCGGCTCCGGCGGCTCTGGAGCGACGGCTGCATCGTCCGGTGCACCCGCCATCCAGGCGCCTGTCGCGGCTGCCGTTCCGGTGACCGCGGGTGGCAACGCTGTGGCGGTTCTCGGGAACGCGTCCTCGACAGGATCGTCGGCGACCGCTCCCAGCGGTGCCGGATCGGGCGCCACCGCATCCACATCCGGCGCAAACGGCGGGCTGTTGCCCGGTGTGCAGGCTCCGGTGGATGCTGCAGCGCCGGTGACGGCGGGCGGTAACGCCGTCTCGGTGCTCGGGGATGCCTCCTCCAGCGGTTCCACCTCCGGGGGCTCTGCTGCCGGGACGGGCAGCACGGCGACGTCCGGGTCCAGCGCCGGGCTGTTGCCCGGTGTGCAGGCTCCGGTGGATGCGACGGCGCCGGTGACGGCGGGCGGTAACGCCGTCTCGGTGCTCGGAGATGCCTCCTCCAGCGGTTCCACCTCCGGGGGCTCTGCTGCCGGGACGGGCAGCACGGCGACGTCCGGGTCCAGCGGCGGGCTGTTGCCCGGCGTGCAGGCTCCGGTCGATGCGACGGCGCCGGTGACGGCCGACGGTAATGCAGTCTCGGTGCTCGGGGATGCCTCCTCCAGCGGATCGATCCCGAGTACTCCTGCTACCGGCGGAGCGACGGCGGGCGGTACGACCGGTGGTACAACCGGTGGTGGTCTGCTCGGTGGTGGTCTGCTCGGTGGTGGTCTTCTGGACGGTGGCGGACTGCCGATCGGATTCGGCGTCCCGGTGGCGATCGGCGGAAATGCCCTCGGTCTCGTCGGTGCGAGCACCGGCGACACGTCGACCCCGACGCCTCCCGCGACTCCGATCACCCCGGCCGTGGGTGACCCCGAAACGACGGTGGCATCCGTAGGCGGCGTCGTAGCGCTCGGCGCGAGCAGTGGGAGCGGCACGGCGACCCTCGCCTCGACCGGCTCCGACAACCTGGGGGTCGGCGCCCTCGGCGCTCTCCTGGCCCTCCTCGGAGTGCTTGCGGTCTTCGCCTCGGCCAACCGGGAGCGTCGCCACCACACGCGCTGATCGGATCGTCGTTCGCTCCGCGCGCGCTTCGACTTCCCGGCACACCGGCTCCCCAGCGCCGGTGTGCCGGGAATCCGGCGTGGGCAGGGCGGCGGGACCGGCGCCGGTCAGAAGCCGATCGGCCGGCCCGGCGTGAGCGGTTTGTCGTTCCCGACGAACACCCGGCCGTCGTTGTACTCGGCCTCGCGCCGCTCGACCTCGGCGAGCAGTGCCTTGTTCAGCATCTCGGACCAACTGGTGTCGCGTTCGCCGAACGATGTCTGGCGGTAGGCGGCGCGCGCTCGGTTCCGCATGGCATCCGTGATGTAGAAGGTGACCGTCGTGCGCTTCTTGGGCGGCGTGCGCTTGGGTTGGGCCACGGCGCCTCTGGAGGACACCCGGAACTCCGCGGAGTTCTCGGAGTCCGGTGTATCGGCCGCAGCTGCGGCGGTGGATCGCTCCATGTCTCCCCTTTAGGCATATTCGATTGTGATCTTCGATTCCATATACTAGACGGTCCATCCCGGGCAGGGCCATTGTCCACAGCGCCTAAGCATGCTTTATATGCCCTAGCCATAACTGACTAGGGCATAAAAGGAACCATCTCGACGAGGTTCGGGTGACGGAGAGCCGTCAGTTCGAGAGCCGCTCCACGATCGACCCGAAGAGCTCGGGGCGCCGGGCGGCGGTCGGGACGATCCGTGGCCGGAAGCGGGAGCGCGACGCCATCACGAGGCCGGACGTGAGCAGACGGAAGTCACGGGTCGTGATGCGCCACGCTCGCTCGTACTGTTCCGTGCTGCCGGCGCGCACCGCGGCGATGGCGGCACGGGCCTGGGCGAAGCCGACGCGCATCCCTTCGCCGGTGAGTGCGTCCACATAACCGGAGGCGTCGCCGGCGAGGAGGACCCGGCCGGAGGAGCGCGAGCGGGCTCGCTGCAGCAGCGGCCCAGCCCCGCGCGGCTCGGTCACCGCCGCCGCGCCCTCGAGGCGGGCTGCGAGCTCCGGGATCCCGGCGACCACCTCATCCACATCGAGGGGACGCCCGCCGAGCACGGCGATACCGACCATGCGCTCCGCGACCGGAGTCACGTAGGCCTCCGCTCCGTGCGACCAGTGCACCTCCACGAGCGACGACCACGGCTCGACGGCGAAGTGTTTGCGCAGTCCGAAGCGCCGACGCGTCCCGGGCTGCGGCCGTCCGTCGAGACCGAGCATCCGCCGCACGGGGGAGTGCAGGCCGTCGGCGGCGATCACCCACGGCGCCAGGAGCGTCTCTCCGCTGCTCAGGCTCAGCTCCACCGCGTCCGCGCTCTGCGAGATGCCGGCGACTCTGGCCTGGATGCGCTCCGCGCCGACTTCCTCAGCGCGCTCCGCGAGCGCCTGGTGCAGGACCGTCCGCCGAACGCCCCGTCCCGGCCGGTCGGCGAAGAAGTGCTCGACGCGCGCGTCGCGGTCGAGGTAGGCGATGCCGTCCAGCCGGCGCCCGGGCGGATCGACGCCGATCCGGTGCAGGGCGGCCAGCGAGCCCGGCATCAGGCCTTCGCCGCACGCCTTGTCGATCGGGCCGACACGCGGCTCGACCAGCGTGACCTCCAGTCCGTTCATGCGGGCCTCGATCGCGCAGGCGAGACCGATGGGACCGCCGCCGACCACGACGAGCTGTGGGCTCATGCCCGTTCCGGTGCGGCCAGGACCGTCGCGAGGGCTTGGTTCTCGCAGCGGATGCGGACGGCGAGCAGCCAGGCGTTGAGGACGGAGAACGCCAGCGCGGTGATCCACGCCGTGTGCACGAGCGGGAGCGCGAAGCCTTCGACGACGACGGCGACGTAGTTGGGATGCGTGAACCAGCGGTACGGTCCGCGCGCCACCAGGGGCAGGTCGCGGACGACGATCACCCGGGTGTTCCAGCGTGGGCCCAGCGTCGCGATGCACCACCAGCGCAGAGCCTGGCTCGCCAGTACCAGGGCGAGCATCGTCCAGCCGAGCCAGGGCAGGAAGGGGCGGTCCGCGAACCACACCTCGGCGAGGCAGGCGAGCAGCAGGGAGGTGTGCAGCGCCACCATCGGGGGGAAGTGGCCACGGCCGAACTCGACCCCGCCGCGCGCGAACGACCATCTCGCATTGCGGGTCGAAACGATGAGCTCCGCGATGCGCTCCGCCCCGGTTGCGAGCACGAGGAGGCCGTACCAGATCATGCGAGCGTCCCGATCATGGTCATCTGCCGAGACTACGCAGCCGGCTCGATCATCGGAGCCGGGACCGGCGCGCGGCGCGCCCGGCCGTCCGCCCAGCGCAGCAGGACCAGCTCGCTCGTGACACCGGGCCCGAGCGCGAACAGCAACCCGATGGTGCCGGCGGGATGCGCATCCAGTTGCTCGGCCAGCACGTGCAGCACGGCGGCCGACGAGAGGTTGCCCACATTGGCGAGCGACCGCCAGCTGGCGTCGAGGGCACCCTCGGGCAGGTCGAGCGCCTCGGCGAACGCCTCCAGCACTTTCGGGCCGCCGGGATGTGCGGCCCAGGCGCCCACGTCGGACACCTCCAGGTCGTGCGCGGCGAGGATGCCGCGAGCATCCCCGGCGAAGTTCCGTTCGATCACCTCGGGAACGCCGGCGCTGAGCACGATGCGGAATCCGGTGCCCCCGATGTCCCAGCCGATGACGTCGGCGGTGTCGGGGTAGATGCGGCTGCGCGAGTCGACCACATCCGGACCGGCCAGTCCGAGCCGCTCCGCGCGGGCATCGCCCACCATGACGACGGCCGCTGCGCCATCGCCGAAGAGCCCGCTCGCCACGATGTTCGCCATCGAGTCGTCCCGCGCTTGCACGGTCAGCGAGCAGAGCTCCACCGAGAGCAGCACCGCCACCTCGTCCGGATGCCCGGCCAGGTAGTCGTTGACGCGCGCGATGCCGGCTGCGCCCGCGACGCATCCCAGGCCGAAGCTGGGGAGGCGCTTGACGTCGGGCCGCAATCCCAGACGGGCGACCAGCTGAGCGTCGATCGAGGGGGCCGCGATCCCCGTCACGGACGTGAAGAGCAGGAAGTCGACGTCGGCGGGAGCGAGGCCCGCTGAGTCCAGCGCGGCCGTCACCGCTCGCTCGGCGAGAGAGGTGCCCTCGGCGATGAAGAAGTCGTTCGACTCCCGGAACGACGCCAGCGAGCTGTACCGTTCGAGCGGCATCACCAGGCTGCGCGTCTGCACGCCCGATGCCGCGTGGATGCGGCGCATCACCTGCTGCCGCGCCGGGTCCGAGGTGATCATCGCGAGCAGCGCTGCGGTGATCTCCCCCTGGCTGTAACTCCGGGCGGGGAGCACCGGGGCCACCGACACGATTCGGCTCACATGCGAAAGGTACCACCCGCTTCCCGGAGCGCTCACGGCTTTCCGTCCCTGCCGTCGCTTCCTGCGTCGATCCCGCTAGAGGCGGTGTGTCAGCGGGTCAGCCGAGGAAGCGATGGTGGAGGCGCTGGACCTCGGAGACGGCTTGCGCGAGCGGGTCGGAGAGGGGCTCGCCGGAGGTCACGCCCATCACTTCTTCGACGATGGCGGGGGCCTCCGCTTCGTCCAGGATGCGCTGCAGCTCGAGGCTCTGGCTGTCCTCCGGAACGTCGAAGCGGAGGGCGGCGGTCACGGCGGCTATCAGGGCGGCCGGGACACCCCCGACGTACTGCGCATAGTCCGCAGCCGGACCGATGAATCGGTCGTTGCGTCCCAGCTTCCGGAGCGGCTCGCGGCCGACGCGGGTCACCTCGTCCACCAGGTACGGATTGGTGAACCGGTCCAGGATCTTCGCCCGGTAGGCGGCCAGCTCCTCCTCCGGCAGACCGTGCTTCGCCGACAGCGCCGCCGACGTCTCACGCAGCGCGGCCTCGGCGGCCTCGCGCACGGCGGGGATGGCGATCGCCTCGCTGATCGTCGTCGCGCCCTCCAGGAATCCCGTGTACGCGACCGTCGCATGCCCGGTGTTCACCGTGAACAGCTTGCGTTCGATGTACGGCCCGAGCGCGTCCACGAAATGCGCGCCGGGGATGCGGGGCTCCTGTCCCTCGAACGGCGTGCGGTCGACGACCCACTCGAAGAACGTCTCGACCGTCACATCCACTCCGGCGTCCGGCGCTTGGGCCGGCACGATGCGGTCGACCGCCGTGCTGGCGAACACGGCGCGTGCGGCCAGTCTCTCGCGGGTCTCGTCGTCCGGCAGCCCATCCATCAGCTCGGCCGCCAGAAGGTCGGAGGCGCCGATCGCGTTCTCGCACGCCATCACTGCGAGGCGCGGAGCGTCGTCCGCACGTGCGGCCAGGCCGCGGGCGATCACCGGCGCCACGAAGCGGAGGATGCGCGGACCGACCGCGGTCGTCACCACATCCGCCGTGGCGATCTCGGCCACCAGCGCATCCTCGTCGGTCGCGCTGTTGATGGCGCGGAAACCGGTGACGGTCGTCGTCTGCGACTCCTCGCCGACCAGGTGCACCCGGTAGGAGTCGGCGGCCGCGAGAGCATCGATCAGCTCGGCGTTGACGTCGGCGAACACGACCTCGTAGCCGGCTTCGTGGAGCAGGAGCCCCACGAAGCCGCGCCCGATGTTGCCCGCGCCGAAGTGGACCGCCTTCACGTGACTGCCTTCATTCGACTGCTCCTCATCGTGATCCCGCCTATTCGTTGACGTCGCCGAGGAGGGCGAACAGTGCATCCGCGTCCGGGGCGTCGATCAGCTTCTGGACATCGTCCTCCTCGGAGAATAGGATGGCGATCTTCGACAGGATCTCCAGGTGCTCGTTGTTCTGCCCGGCGATCCCGACGACGAACCGCACCTCCTCGCCGCCCCAGTCGAGCGGCGAGGAGTAGCGGATGAAGGACAGGGCCGACCGCTTGATCTCGTCCTTGGACTCGTTGGTGCCGTGCGGGATGGCCAGGCCGTTCCCCATGAACGTCGAGACGGTGTTCTCGCGCTCCTGCATCGAGTCGACGTAGGCCGGATCGACGGCGCCCGCCCCGACGAGCAGCCCACCCGCCTCCCGGATCGCGTCCTCCCGCGTGACCGCGGAGCCCGCGGCCACGACGTTCGCCCGGTCGAGAATCGTGTCGGTCATTTCGTGGCGTCCTCCGTGGTCTTCTGCTGGCTGGCGACGAGCTGGACGACCTCGTCGTACTTCGGGCTGTTCATGAAGTTGTCGACCGACACATGGACCGAGTCGGGCGACTGGCCCTTGGCGCGGTCGGTGAGCTCGCGTTGCGTAATGACGAGGTCGGCAGTGCCGTCGAGATTGCTGATGGCCTGGTTGGTCACCGTCACCCCTTCGACTCCGGCCTTCTTGAACTTGTTCCGCAGCACCGAGGCGCCCATCGCGCTCGATCCCATTCCAGCGTCGCATGCGAACACGATGTTCTGCACCAGTCGCGTCGTGGCGTCGCCCTGCGCGTCGCCGGTGTCGTGCTCGCCCTCTCGGACGAGGCCCCCGAGCACCGAGGACGACTTGCCCTTGTTCGCTTCGGTCTGTGCGACGGCGGCCGACAGGTCGCCCGCGTTCCCCGCGGCGAGGTCACGGCGGCGGCTGGAGCGCAGGATGATGGATCCCACGAGGAAGGACACCGCCGCCGCACCGATCACCGAGAGGGTCACGCCGACGACGCTGTCGCCTGGCGACTGGATCAGGACGGCGATGATCGAGCCGGGGGAGGCCGGAGCACGCAGGCCGGATCCGAACGTGACATTGATCGCGATGCCGGTCATGCCGCCGAGGATGGCCGCGATGATCATCATCGGCTTCATCAGCACATACGGGAAGTAGATCTCGTGGATGCCACCGACGAACTGGATCAGGGCGGCGCCGGGCGCGCTGGCCCGAGCGATACCCAGACCGAAGACCGAATAGGCCATCAGGATGCCGAAGCCGGGCCCAGGGTTGGCCTCGAGCAGGAACAGGATGGACTTGCCGGTCTGGTGCGCCTGCTCGATGCCCAGGGGCGTGAGCACCCCGTGGTTGATCGCGTTGTTGAGGAACAGCACCTTGCCCGGTTCGATCAGGATGCTCGCCAGCGGCAGCAGGTGCGCCGAGACCAGCCAGTTGACCGCGCTGCTGAGTACCGCGCTCAGCCACTCGACGATCGGCGCGATCCCGAAGAAAGCCCCGATCGAGAGCAGCATGCCCACGATTCCGGCCGAGAAGTTGTTCACCAGCATCTCGAAGCCGGCCTTGATCTTGCCGTCCCAGAGCTGGTCGACCTTCTTCATCACGTAGGCGCCGAGCGGGCCCAGGATCATCGCGCCGATGAACATCGGGATGGTCGAGCCGACGATCACACCCATGGTCGCGATGCAGCCGACGACACCACCGCGGACGCCGTAGACCATGCGCCCACCGGTGTTGGCGATGAGCAGCGGAAGCAGATATGTGATCATCGGGCCGACAAGCCCGACGTACTGCTGGAACGTGTGGCCACTCGGGTCCTGGGCGAGTACGGTGGCCGCACCCTGCCATCCGATCTTCGCCTGGTCGCCGAACCCGCCGAGGATGGGACTGATGGCCCAATCGGTGTTCTGCAGCCAGCCGGTCGCGATGAACAGGGCGGTGATGAGTCCCCAGGCGATGAACGCGGGGATGTTGGGCATCACCATATTGGAGAGGAACGTGCCGAAGCGCTGCACGTGGACGCGCGCTCCGCCCGGCTTCTTCGCCGACTCCAGTGTCGCCGATGTCATTGTGTTTCCTCGTTTCTATCGGCCTGTGCCGATCCGTCGGGGTTACTTGGTGAGGTGAACCGTTCGGCGGCCGCACGGACCGCGTCCCGGGCTTCGGTCGCGCCATCGGCGGCCAGGGCGGTCTCGGCCAGCGAACGTGCCTGGCCGAGGGTGTAGCGCTTGAGGGACAGCCTCACGTCGGCGAGTGCCGCCGGCGACATGGAGAGGGTGGTCGCGCCGAGTCCGACGAGCACCACGGCCAGCAGCGGGTCCGCTGCCGCCTCGCCGCAGATGCCGACCGGTTTCCGCCAGGCGACCCCCGCAGCCCCGACCTCGCCGATGAGGCGGAGGACGGCGGGATGCCAGGGATCCTGGAACCCGGCGACGGAGCCGAGCAGGCGGTCGGCGGCGAGCGTGTACTGCGTGAGGTCGTTGGTGCCGATCGAGGCGAAGTCCGCGACCTGCAGCACCCGGTCGGCGAGGAGCGCGGCCGAAGGCACCTCCACCATGACGCCGACGGTCTTCAGCCCGTACTCACGCCCGAGCTCGGTGAAGTAGCGCGTCTCCTCGATGGTGGAGACCATCGGCGCCATCACCCAGAGGTCGGCGTCGGTCTGCGCGTCGGCTTCGGCGAGGGCGGTCAGCTGCTCGCGGAGGATGTCCTCGTTCGCGCGCAGCGAGCGGAGGCCGCGGAGGCCGAGCGCCGGGTTGTCCTCGTGAGCGTCGTTGAGGAACTCGAGGGGTTTGTCCGCGCCGGCGTCGAGGACGCGCACGACGACCTTCCTGCCGCCGCCGAACGCGCTCAGCAGCTTCACGTACTGCTCCCGCTGCTGCTCGACCGTCGGCGCCAGCCGCTGGTCGAGGAAGAGGAACTCGGTCCGGAACAGTCCGACGCCCTCCGCGCCCAGAGCCACGGCCTCCTCCGCCCCATCGGCGGAGCCGAGGTTGGCGAGCAGGGGGATGGCCGTCCCATCCGCCAGAGCGCCCGGCTCGACGGCTCCGGCGAGGGCGGCGGCGCGTTCCGCGATGCGGCGCTCCGCGTCGGCGCGCTCGGCTGCAGTCGGGGAGACGGTGACGGTGCCGGCCGCCGCATCCACGATGACCTCGTCGCCGTCGGCGAGGCGGTCTGCTCCGGCCGCGCCGACGATCGCGACGATCGACTTCTCACGGGCGAGGATCGCCGTGTGCGAGGTCGGGCCGCCCTCGGTCGTGACCAGCCCGAGGACCTTGGTCAGGTCGAGGAGGGCGGTGTCGGCCGGTGCCAGGTCGTGGGCGACCAGGACGAACGGCCGGTCGGACTGTGGGACGCCCGGGGCCGGCCTTCCCTGGAGAGCGGCGACGACGCGCTGCGAGACGTCGTCCAGGTCGCCCGCACGCTCGCCCATGTAGCCGCCCAGATCCTTCAGCATGTCGCGGAACACCGCGAAGCCTTCGAAGACCGCACGCTCGGCGGTCTTGCCGCCGTCGATTCTGGAGGCGACATCGTCGGCGAGGGTTGAGTCCTCGGCCATCATCGACTGCGCCTCGAGCACGTCAGCCGCGGTGCCTTCGACGGTGGATGCGCGCTGGCGCAGGTCCGCGGCGACCGTGGCCACCGCATCCCGGACCCGGGCCTTCTCCTCGTCGGGGGTGCGCTCGCTGTGCTCGTCCGTCGGCTCGGGCAGCGGGGCCGACATCCGCAGGACGGGCCCCACGGCGACGCCCTGGCCGATGCCGGCGCCGGTCAGCACGACGTTCGCGCTGGGGATGCCCGTGCGGGTCAGGACGCTGTCGCCGCTTGTGCTCTGCTCGCTCATGGTGTGCTCGCTCATGCTCAGGCGTCGTGGTCCGTGGCGAGGATCTCGGCCAGGTCGTCCAGCACGGCCTCGCCGTCGTGCGCGTCGGTGGTGAGCACGATCTTGTCGCCGTGGTCGATGCCCAGGGAGATCACGCCGAGGATGCTGCCGGCGTCGACAGTCCTGCCGCCCTCCTTGGTCAGCTTCACGGCCGCACCCGAGCCGTTCACGGCCTCGACGAAGAGCTTCGCGGGGCGGGCGTGCAATCCGTGCGTCGATCCGACGGTGATGATCCGTTCAGCCATGGTTCCGATCTCCTTCGTTCCGTGCCGGCCGCGTGTCGGCCGCCGCCATCCGTTCGATGGCGCTGCTCACAGTCTCGTCGCCTTCGCGCCGAGGGCCAGGTCCAGTGCGGCGTCCCCGTCGAGCGCCGCCGGTGAGACCGCGGGCAGGACGGCCACGGCGGTGCCGCTGGCGGCGGCGCGCTCACGGAGGCCCGCGACCGCGGACTCCAGGTGCCCTCCGACGAGCACCACATCCACACCGGCGAGGGACTCCAGCTGGCTCGCGCTGCCGGGTTCGACCTCGACGGCGACGCCGCGCAGCCGGGCTGCAGTGCGCAGCTTGACGGCGACGAAGGTGCTGGACGCGCCGGCGCCGCAGACGACCACGATCTTCATCGATCTTGCCTTTCCGGGTGACGCTGGGTGGGACGGGAGGAACGCCACCATGCTCACCCTGGTCGGGCGATCCCCTCCAGCAGCGTTTCTTCCGGGGGTGCGGAAAGATCGCCGGAATCCGCCGCCCGGCCCTGCCCGGGTGGTTGACTCATCGAGGAAGGTGGTCCTAGTGGCGCTCTCGGCGAAGCAGACGAGGATGCTCGACATCCTCGCGCGTCGTGCTGCCTGGACGACGGCTGCTGAACTCGCCCACGATCTCGGCGTGACGACGCGCAGCATCCGCAGCTACGCCGCCGCGCTGGGCGAGGTGGTCGAGTCGGGGCCGAACGGCTACCACGTCAAGCCCGACGCGTACGCGGCGTACCTCGCGGGCGACGGGACATCCGAGGCGGGCACGGCCGGCTCCCCCCAGGAGCGGCTCGTCTTCCTCGTGCGGCGGCTGCTCGACGAGCCCGACGGCGTCGATGTGTACGAGACCGCCGAGAGCCTGTTCGTCAGCGACTCGACCATCGAATCCGACCTGACCCGGATGCGCGGCCTCCTCGCGGGCACCGAGCTGTCCCTCGAACGGCACGGCGCCGTCGTGCGGTTGCTCGGGCCGGAGATCGCGCGGCGCAAGCTGCTGAGCCGGCTGTTCCGCGACGAGATGCGGCAGAGCGTCGTGGATGTGGCGCGCATCCAGGAGGCCTTCGGCTCGAGAGGACTGGCCGAGTTCAAGTCGGACCTCGTCGGGATGCTGGATGCCCGCGGTTTCTTCGTGAACGAGTACGGCATCAACGACGTGCTCCTCCACATGGCCGTGGCGCTCGACCGGGTCGCGAAGAACCGCGTGCTGCCGACGGTGGAGGAGCCGGAGACGAGCGAGACCATCCGGTCGCTGGCCCGCGACCTCGGGGAGCTCATCGAACGGCACTTCGGCACCGCACTCGACCCCACGGAGCTGCGCTACCTGGCCATCCTCATGCGCACCCGGGTCATCGCGCCGGGAGCCGGCAGGGACGGTGTCGAGGAGTTCGTCAGTCCCGCCGACCTCGACGTCGTCCGGGGGATCATCGACCGCGCCTCCAGCGAGTACCTCGTCGACCTGCACGACGAGGACTTCATCGTCCGGCTCACCCTGCACGTGCAGAACCTCGTCGCCCGTGCGCACGAGAACACCTTCTCCCGTAACCCCCTCACCCGGTCGATCAAGAGCTCGTACCCGATGATCTACGAGCTCGCGGTCTACATCGCCAGCCGGCTGCAGGCCGCCGAGGGGATCGAGGTCAACGACGACGAGATCGCCTACATCGCCATGCACGTGGGGGCGTACCTGGAGCAGCAGTCCCGGCGCCGGGACGCGGTCACGTGCGCGGTCGTGTGTCCCAACTACTACGACATGCACATCCTGCTGCGCGACCGGCTCGAGAGCGTCCTCAGCGACGAGCTCGACATCACCAGCGTCATCACCTCGACGGACGTCGACTGGGACACCATCGACGCCGACCTGGTGCTCACCACGATCGACCCGCTGGTCCGCCGCGAGAACACCGTGATCGTGCAGCCGTTCCTGACCGAGACGGATGTGGAGCACATCCGGCAGGCCGCGTCGCGCATCCGTCGCCAACGGCACCGGGCGCGCATCAAGAGCGAGCTGCTGGAGTACTTCGACGAGAGTCTGTTCCTGCGCAACTTCTACGCACGTGACCCGATCACGATGATCCGCGCACTCGGCGACCGGATGATCGCGGCCGGGGCCATCGACCGCGAATACGTCGATCAGAGCGTGGAGCGCGAGCAGATGTCCTCCACGGCGTTCACCGACTCCCTCGCCGTCCCGCACGCGATGACGATGAGCGCGAAGCGGACGGCCATCGCGATCGTGGTCAACGACACGGCGATCGATTGGGGGGATGCGCGGGTCAACGTGATCGCGTTCATCGCGTTCTCGGCCGAGGGCCGGGCGTCGTTCCAGACCGTCTTCGACCAGTTCGTCGAGGTGTTCTCGGACCGGGAGACCGTGCTCGGCCTCATCCGCCGCTCCGACACCTTCACCACCTTCATCGACGAGCTCGTCCGCATCATCGACGCCTGACCCCTCCCGCACCCTCCCGCGCCTGTCTCTTATACACATCTGACGCTGCCGACGACGGA